>CAYRND010000196.1:0-5437 GCA_964425365.1 uncultured Phycisphaeraceae bacterium | reverse complement strand
CCTAAAGGATTCGCCTGAAGGCGAGGGTTTTAAACCCATCGCAGGGACAATAAACGTTCCGCCACCGGCGACACCTGAACCTCTTGTCACATCTGACCGCGAATCGACACAATCAACTTGCGCATCAGTGACTCGTCCGAAAGCTGCTCGTCCGTAATGTAATTCTTACCGCTGACCACCGCCGAGGCGGTTATCGCACCGTCAATCATATCGATCACCTTCACCGCGAACTGGGTCTCCGTACATGTCGGGTACACAATCGCCTCGACGCCCAGGTCACGGCGGATACGCGCACGCATCGTTTCATCAAGACGGTCCGGCATGGTATCCTCCCGACCGACAATCGTCTGGATATCACGGCGGTCCACCACCGTGTGCTCCGGAAACGCCTTCATGTACAGTGGAATAAACAACTCCTCCTGATGACGCGACAGATTCGTCCAGATCGCCACACGGCGGTAATAACCGAACTGCGGACGCACCGCCACTTCCGATGAGGCGAAACAACCCGTAAATACACTTACCGCCGCCGTCAGAAATAAAACACGCATCGTCATCATGGCTGTACTCCTGCTATCATCGTCACCATCATAACAACGCATCCGCTCATACCGCTCACAACGCATCGACCTCGACAAGCTCCGATTCAGCCGCACGATCGATTTCCGCGTGATACTGCTGCAGAGACTTCACCTGGCCGCGATGCTTGCGACGCTCCGCGATCCCCAGCACCGCCGCCCTCGCCGCCGCCAGGGTGGTGATGTGCGGCACCTTGTACTTGATCGCCGTCTTGCGGATATACGAATCGTCATACTGCGACATTTTACCCGCAGGGGTGTTGATCACCAGCTTGATCTCACCGTTAGTTATCCCGTCAACAATATTCGGCCGGCCTTCATGAAGCTTCCGGACCAGCTCGCAAACAATCCCCTGATCCTGAAGAAAACGATGCGTACCCTCCGTCGCCAGAATCTTCATGCCCAGCACCGCAAACTCGCGAGCAACCTCCAGAACCGCCGGACGGTCCTTCTGCGATACACTGATCAGCACCGTACCCTCGACCGGAAGCTCCGACTTCGCAGCCTCCTGAGCCTTGAAAAACGCCAGGCCGTAACTGTCAGCCATACCCAACACCTCGCCGGTCGATCGCATCTCCGGCCCGAGTAGCGGATCCACTTCAGGGAACATCGGAAACGGGAACACCGCTTCCTTCACACCGTAATGCGGTATCGTTCTCGCCGCCAGACCTGAATCCGCAAGCGACCGGCCCAGCATCAACTGCGTCGCCACACGCGCCATCTGAATATTGCAGACTTTAGAAACCAGCGGCACCGTACGCGATGCACGCGGATTCGCCTCCAGCACATAGACGCGGTTCTCACTCACCGCATACTGCATGTTCATCAATCCGATAACTCCCAGCTCTCGTGCGATCATACGGGTATAACGCCGCACCGTCGTCAGACATTCCTTCGGTACGCTCACCGGTGGAATCACACACGCCGAATCGCCCGAATGTACTCCCGCCTGCTCGATATGCTCCATCACCGCAGGAATGAAACAATCCCGGCCGTCCGCGATCGCATCCGCCTCGACCTCGAGCGCATTCTCCAGAAACTTATCGATATAAACCGGACGCTCCGGCGTGATCTCTACCGCCTTCTGAAGATAATGACGGAGCATCGCCTCGTCGAATACCACTTCCATGCCACGTCCGCCCAGAACGTACGACGGCCTGACGATCAGCGGATAACCGATCTGACCCGCAATCGTCATCGCCTCGTCCATCGTACTCGCCATACCAGAGTCCGGCATGGGAATGTCCAGTGCCGCCATCTTCTGCCGAAAACGGTCGCGGTCTTCAGCGAAATCAATCGACTGCACCGGCGTGCCCAGAATCTTTACTCCCGCCGCCTCCAATTCGCTCGCAATGTTCAGCGGCGTCTGGCCGCCGAACTGCACGATCACGCCCACCGGATTCTCCTTCTCATAGATCGACAGCACATCCTCGACCGTCAGCGGCTCAAAATATAGCTTGTCAGAGGTGTCGTAATCCGTCGAGACCGTCTCGGGATTGCAATTCACCATGATCGTCTCGTATCCCTCATCACGTAACGCAAAAGCCGCATGAACACAGCAGTAATCAAACTCGATCCCCTGGCCGATACGGTTCGGACCGCCGCCGAGTATCATCACCTTCTTACTGTTCGCCGACGCTTCAACTATATCCGGGGCGTTGTATGTCGAAAAATAATACGACGCTTCCTCCACACCGCTGACCGGTACCGGCTCCCAGCCCTCTACAACACCCAGTTCAGTACGACGACGACGGATGTCCTGCTCAGATACAACCAGCAACTGCGAAAGATACCTGTCCGCGAAACCGTCTCGCTTCGCCTCGATCAGCAGAGCGTCCGGCGGCATGCCGCCACGGTAAGTGAGTAGCCTTTCCTCCAGCTCAACCAACTCTTTCATCTGCTCGATGAACCAACGCTTGATGAAAGTCTTCTCATGCAACTCATCTACCGAAGCACCCTTCCGCAATGCTTCGTACATGATGAACTGACGCTCACTCGACGGCTCGCTGAGAAGCGTAAGCAGTTCCTCTTTCGTCCTGCTGTTGAAATCCTTCGCGAACCCGAGACCGTACCGCCCGTTCTCCAGCGAACGGATCGCCTTCTGAAACGCTTCCTTGTAATGCTTGCCGATACTCATCACTTCCCCCACGGCCCGCATCTGCGTACCGAGCTTGTCCTGGGCGTCCTTGAACTTCTCAAACGCCCAACGCGCGAACTTCACCACAACGTATTCGCCCGACGGCGTATACTTCTCCAGCGTCCCGTCTCGCCAGTACGGTATTTCATCAAGCGTCAGGCCCGCCGCCAGCTTCGCCGATACCAGCGCGATCGGAAAACCCGTCGCCTTCGACGCCAGCGCCGATGATCGCGATGTACGCGGGTTGATCTCGATCACCACCACACGGCCGGTCTGCGGATCATGCGCAAACTGGATATTCGTACCGCCGATCACCCTGATCGCCTCCACAATACGATAGGAATAGTCCTGTAGCCTGGCCTGCAACTCGCTGCTGATTGTCAGCATCGGCGCCGTACAGTACGAATCCCCGGTATGCACGCCCATCGCGTCGACGTTCTCGATGAAACAGACCGTTATCATCTGATTCTTCGCGTCTCGGACCACCTCGAGCTCAAGCTCTTCCCAGCCCAGCACCGATTCCTCGATCAGAACCTGGCCGACAAGGCTCGCCGCTATACCGCGACCGGCCACCACCCGAAGCTCCTCGACGTTATAAACCAAGCCACCCCCTGTACCTCCCAGCGTATACGCCGGCCTGACCACCACCGGATAACCGAGCTCGCCCGCTACTGTCTCGGCATCCTCAACACTGTAAACCGTTTTGCTCTTCGGCATCTCGATCCCGAGACGATTCATCGTCTCCTTGAACGCCTCACGGTCCTCACCTCGTTCGATGGCGTCCAGCTCGACCCCGATCACCCGAACACCGTACTTCTCCAGCACACCCGCCTTCGCCAACTCGGACGACAGATTCAATCCCGACTGGCCTCCCAGATTCGGCAACAATGCATCAGGACGCTCCTTCTCAATAATCCGGCTGACAGTCGCCACATTCAGCGGCTCGATGTACGTCACGTCCGCCATACCCGGATCCGTCATGATCGTCGCCGGATTCGAATTCACCAGAACAATCCGGTAACCCAGACTACGCAACGCCTTACATGCCTGCGTCCCGGAGTAATCAAACTCGCACGACTGGCCGATCACAATCGGCCCTGATCCGATGATCAGAACTGTCTTCATGTCGTCTCGTCTTGGCATAGCAACTCCCATCATGTAAATGTGAATAGTCGACGCATTGTATCATCTTGCACCTCCGGATAACAGGATTGAAGACAGACCGGCATTCTCAAACCGACCTTCACATGCCCATTTGCCCCCCCTCCCGAACTCGACCGAGGGCAGTATTCTGTCCCGCTGTCATGACGAAATAGAAATCAGCGAAAAAACGCCCGCCGCTCGAATAGTTCAGTTACGCTGATAAACAACCAGCCGTTATGATTGACCCATAAACGCTCTGATAAGAAATGCTTCTATTTCACGTACCGCGCCTGACTGTTCATACAGCACATCACATCGGTCAAGAATCTGACGATGCAGGGAGACACGAACTGACGCTTCCCGACCGATACGCAGCGACGTCCCGACATATTCATCCAGATCACCGGCTATACAGGCGTCCAGACCCATCCTGCGATAGCAGGCATACGCCACCCGGCCTCGCATGTGCTTGCCCGGCAGGGTGACCACCGGCGTGCCCACCGAAAACGACTCGTATAGCGTGTTGCCTCCACCGAAATAAAACGGATCCAACATCACGTCCGACGCCGACAGCCACGTCAGATAGCCGCGACGCGTCTGATTCTCAACAAAACGTACGCGATCCAGAACATCCGGCATGCTGTGACGCCAGCGGTTACCCAACGCCTCGTATTGATATTCACTGGCCGCCTTGATCACCACCAGCACACCCGCAGGATCACCTCGGAGTATCTCCGACACAGCAACGTCGAAATCAGGATGAAACTTGTTCGGCAACTGCGAACAGAAATATAGATGTTCACCGGAGCCTATCCCCAATAACCTGCGGGCCTCCGCCCAATCCGCCGGCGATTCTGGACGATAGTAATACGTCGGCAGATGCTCGAGACGGATTAGACGCTCGGTGTAATGATCGTCCGATTCCATTGTTTCCAGATCACGACTCGATAGAAAATAATCGATCGTATCTATTCCCGTCGTTTCCGGATGACCCCATGTCACCACCTGGACCGGGGCAAGCCGGCTGAATGCCAGGTAATAGGTCATCGCACCAATGCCGATATCAGGGTAAAACACGATGTCAAATTCCCTATCCGACAGCATCCGACGCGCCTGATCAAGGTCAGACGGCAGAATCAGATAGTCATCAGATATCGACTGAAACACGTTCGAACCATCATCCATTCCACCCTCCGTCGCCGCCACAATTACTCGGAAACGCTCGCGATCCAGATGCTCGACCAGCCCACGGGTAAAATGACTGATGGTATGACGCCGGAAATGGCTCGAAATAAATCCGATTCGCAACAGCCCGTTGTCGCCTCGCCCACCCGACCGGCAATGCGGGGCCGTATACCGTAAACCCGAATCCAGATAACACGCCAGACTCGACAGCTTGCGCATCAGAATCCTGTTGTCCTCACCATGATACGAAAGCGTAAACCGGGGATACACAATCAGCGAAAACAGATCATTCACCGGCTTGATCGCCGGTCGGGCAAGAAGCTCATCGAGATGACGCTCGAGCATTTTAAGTAATCATGTACCGTATCCGCAGCTGCGAAAATATCCCAAGCAA
>CAYRND010000195.1:0-5465 GCA_964425365.1 uncultured Phycisphaeraceae bacterium | reverse complement strand
AAAATATTTCACAGGGGGGGGATGTATTTTGTCTTGACTTCGGGATTGAAGGGTGACCCCAGCGAAGCTGCAGTCATTGAGAGGCGCCGACACGGTAGTTGTAAATTGTCAGGCCGTGCAGTGAATCGGTATCGACACAGCTTGTCGTGTCAGCGGGTAATGTTGCTATTGTGTGCCAATCATTCCGGCCCTGCCAGGGTGATCGCTGGACGATGAACGTATCTTCGTTATCAGAAAGATCTTGCCAGGTGATCCTGATTTGCGAGTTGGAAACCGCGGTCACCGATGTGATCCGGGGCGGTTCGATGGATCGGGTTATGATCCGCATCGCAATATCTTCGGCGTAGTACGGCGAAACCAGTGTACGATGTCCGCCGCCATGGGTGAAGGTTTCGGTTTTGTCGATATTTTCATTTTTCGTATTAATCCAATCAGCCATGTAAATGCCTTCCGGCAGGTCGATGGTAAGATTGGCCTGACTGCCGCCGTCGAGGTAGATGGCGTATTGTTGTCCGACATCCACCAGTGCACGTGCGACATTGGGCACGCCTCCGACGATTACGCTGTTATTGGGGCTCATCCGGATGAATTCAAAGCTGTCCATGAAGCGTTTGAGGATTCCGCATTGGGTTCGAAGTGAAGGGCTTCCGCCTCCCAGGTGTGAGGGGAAGTTTATGTAGGTGCCATTTTCGTGCCCGACAGCAAATGACCAGTCGAGGTTGTTATAGATACCACCACCGGCGATCATGAAGTTCCACGCTTCTTTTCGGTAGTAAGTATCGCCGGTACCGTTGAAGCCTGTTTCATCGATTGAGATGATATTATTGTCATTGTAGTTATTATAGACTGCTTCAGGCAGGCCGTAGTGAAAGTTCATGATTGAAACGCCGGGCAGGGCTGTCTGGTCGTGGTAGGTGGGAAATGGGTACCATTCAACATTTTCGGCGATCAGGTGTTTAAACGGAAGGTGCTGTTCTTCCTGTTGAATCCAGTTGATACAATCGGCGGACCATGCCGGGCGTTCTTCGTTGGCGATTTCAAAGAAGACATTGTCGAAGTCCTGCAGTTCCTGAACGTATTTTCGTGTCATCCGTTCGATCTGGCCAATCACGTCGCTGCCGGTGTTGCCTGTGCATCCGACGCCATTGATATTGTTATTGCAATGCAGCGGGCTGTTCTGCCAGTTCTCGTCGTTGTAGTATTGGCCGGTCAGTGTGATTTCAACAACGATATCGCGGTTCCCCGCCTCCTGGATGAGATGCTTCAGTCGGGTGAAAAATGCGGTATCCCACTGATTGAGGTCGAATTTATTGCCGCCGTCAATATAGCCTGGTGTGCTGCTTCGAGCCCATGGCACGATCAGCCGGCCGTAGGCAGGGTTAAGCGTATTATGATCATCGCCCCAGGGCTCGATCATGGGACCGGCGAATATGCGGGTGTAGTTATTGCCTTTGGACGCCAGTTCGTTGAGGTAACGGATATAATCAAAGTCGAGGTTGATGGCAGCGCCGTAATGTTCTGCGGAACTCACCAGGACGGTCGGTTTACCACGAAATAGCAGGTAATGCGGGTTTTCCGGATGCTGGCTGATCGGTTGGGCTGCGGCCATTGAGTGGATGAACGAAATCACAACAACTGCAACCCAAAGTGATTTGTTGGTACGAGTGTGTTTACAGGTCACTGTATTTCTCCTTGGATCCACAAAGTGTTAAAAAGCTGGTTTGAACCTGTCTGAAGTGTCAGGTGATAAGCTGATCTTCCCAGTCTGCTATGATGCGTACATTGTTCAGCCGGATTGTTATCTCAAGGTTCAACACTGTGCTTTCATATCAGGCTGCTGGTTACGAGTTCAAACCAGCTCGTTACTGCAAATACCTCCGTCATATCAATTCCGCCGCCTGTAAGTTTTCTTAATCCCGTGCCTCCGCGGCCCGGCACTTCAAGAGTTGTGTGGACGCTATTGAGAGGCGCCGACACGATATGTGTAGACGACCCGGCCGACGATCCGGTCGGTATCGGTATAGCGGGTTGTGCCGGGTGAAAGCGTTGCTGCTTCATGCCACTGGTCGAAGCCTCTCCATGGCCTGCGCTGGACGACGAAACCGGTTTCGTTATCCGATTGGTCCGACCAGGTAATCGAGACGGTCAGATCGGGGTTGGCGGTGGCGGCCAGGTTGGCTGGTGGATTGATCGGCGGCGATTCGAGAATCAGCAGCCAGTCGTTCATTCCTGTGCCGTTGTTACCTGGGGATGTGATATTCTGATTGGGAATCTGCATCAGGCCGGTGATGGGGATATATTGTCCAGTGGTGGGATTGAACCATTTACCTTCGATCCCTGCCGCCAGTCGTGTCATATTGACGGTCAGAGTTCTGGCGTGAGTACCTGTTCCCGGGATATATGCCATCAGGAGCGAGCCATCGGGTGTTGCCGCAGCAGTGACATAATCATCGCCGCCACCGCCAGTACCGCTGTTGAATGAGCCGTAGCCGCCGGTGACGATCAGATGTGATTGATCCGGAATAAGTTGATACCAGGCTCGCTGATGGAATGCGGCAAATACAAATCGCATCTGATTGGAGCCTGGACTGTTCAATGACGATGCCCAGTTTCTGTAGCGATAGGGGAAGTTGTAGACGGGATTGCTGCCGAAGAAGTGGCCGGCTTCGCCGCAGGTGATCGCCCAATACGCCTGTCGCCGCCACATCTGGGGTGTGCAGTCGTGTTCGTTTTCATAGGTGGATTCAAACAAGATGGACGGCATGGCCGGTGAACGGTTGTAATCATTCAGTGCCCGGTTATAGACCTGGTAGTTATTCATATAGCCAGGGAAGTAGCAATACGTGGAGTTCAGGTTGAGCCATGGTTCAGTTTCCACCACATTGCGGCTGGATTCGGGTGTCATGGAGTGATAGCTATGAATGCTGTCGGGCCTGGCACTGTTGATTCCATTAATGATCTGTCGAAGTTTGGGCAGGTACCCGCCGGGGCCAGAGTCGCCGCCGTTCAGCCATATGATGTTGTCGTTATCCGCCAGCTTATTGCCCAGGTACTGGCCGTAACTGTAACATGATGTTTCACTGTTCTGGTCGAGTATTCCGCCAAAAGTGGACAGCCAAATCGGTTGCAGCATGACCAGCATTTCCCTAGCGGCGGCCTGTTCAATAATCCATCGGGCGTGATTGAAATAATTATCGTTTGGATTGTTCAAATTCCATGATCCATAGAATGGATGATGTCCATCTGTCGTGGTTTGTCTGACCCAATCGCTGTTCGGGTGCGGCAGCATGACTATCACAAACGCATTGAAATCTTTGGCTTTTCGATCATCCATGTACTGGATGGCGTCGTTGGCGGTACCGTTGGTGATCATGAACCAGCCGGTATCCCCGTTGATGAAGAACGGGATATTATCCTGGTCTGCCAGGTAGCGATTATTGTCGCTGAGTTTGAGGGGCCAGGTAATACCTTTGGTGGTATTGATTGCGATACCTGCGCATATACCTGAAATGATCATGCCGATAATCAGTCGTTTCATCGCGATTACTCCCTTCTATTCCTGAATCGTTCGATCCGATTCCAAACCGAAACTGGTTTTTGATTTTCTTGAACGGTTACGTTTATTTATAAGCCCCGACTTGATAGCGGTATTGAACCTGGCCGCCCAGGAAATGAATATCGGTGTAACCGGTGGTATTGGCCGGCAGCTCAATGATGGAATGCCACTGGTCGATACCTTGCCAGGGTCTTCGCATGATCACGAATCCTTCCTCGTCACCGGACATATCCTGCCAGGACAGTTCGACCGTTACGTCCGGGTTCGCCACAGCCTGGAGATTCTGTGGTGGGGCAATGCCAGCCGAATCGAGGACGAGCACCCAATCTTCGCTGTTCGGCGTGGTGAATGACTGCAGGCCGGTGTTACTGAAGGTGCCGATGATCGTATATTCTCCAGTACGTGCATTCATCCATTGGGTGGTGACCTGTCCGCCGAAGCGACTCATATCGACTTCCATGGTTCGTCCCACGGGCGTATAGATGAGCATGAAGCTGCTGTCATCGGCGATTGTTCGAACCGCGTGATCACAGTCTTCGGGTCCATAACCACCATCCGGCTGAAGCTTCCACCATTGCCGTGTTCGCAGCAGGTTGCCCAGCGCAAGGTACTGATCGGTGGTGACATGGTTGAGCTGGGTCTGCCACAGGTCGTCGTATCCCATGCGGAAGATCTTGTTAATACCGTAAGCCAGTCCCATCGTTCCGCCGGAGAAGCTGGACCAGTAGATACCCATTCGTACATCTTCATCGAGTTTTTCCACGCCGTAGGCCGGCTCCATGTTCCAGGTGGGTTTGGTGGGAAACAGATTCCAATCCGCATTGATTGTGAGATACGCGTTTGTATTACACCCGTAATTACTCTGAAACGAATTGAAATCCACTGCATCATGGAACCATTGCGAGCTTGATCCGATTCTGCCGACGCCGATATCACTGCGTGCGGCCGGATGATAGCTTTGCAATTTGGGGATGATCTGCAGTTCGTTCAGTTCCTGGTCATGGATGGCGTTCATGATGTCGATTTCACGTTGAACATTCCATGGGTCCTGGTCGCCGCCATGGATCCAGATGATATTCGGGTCATCAGCGAACTTGTTGGCCAGGTAACGGCCGTAATCCGGCCAGCAGGGTTTGTCGCGGTACCACCAGTAACTGGCGACCCAGGCCGGTGTGAGTGTGACAAGCATGTCCAGGCTTCGCGCTTTCTGAATGATGGTTTTCAGGTTATCAAAGTAGCTTTCTATGGGGTTACAGGGCGCATTATCCGTATCAAGGAACGCCCATTCGCCGCGTCGGCCCGGGCTGCTGCTGCTCCAGGGAATCACCTGGACAAGTATGCAGGTGAAGCCTTTGCTCTGGCGATCGGCCAGGTAGATGTCAACTTCATCAGGCAGTGCCTGGGGAATGCTCCAGGGTGTATCGGCCATCAGGAAAAACGGCTGGTCGTCCTGGTCGACGAGATAGCGGCCATTCGGGCTGACTTTCAGTGGCCAGGCGGGTGCCGCGTCGGCTGGGGCAGAATCATATGCGCAGATACAGACAAGCGTCATGAACACGGTTAAGCAGGTACTGTAACGGTTTACTTTATCAGTGAGTCGTGATAGATATATTGAAATGCTGATCGACATTTTTCAATCTCCATAATTCAGGTTATCGGGAAACATCAGATAACAGCCTATGAAACGAAGGCGATACTTTCACTTCTCATGTGAAATAATGGAGTACTTTCGGGAGTATCAATCTGTTTCAGGGGAAGGAACCCCAAGAAGTTTCCTTACCCTGAAGAATGTTACCAAAAACTATCAATTGTTCGCGCCGACGCGATAGGTATAGTTCACCATTCCATTCAATGTGTTGTAAGCGTCCGGCCAACCCATCTTCCCACAAGCCCGGCAGGCGCAATAATG
>CAYRND010000194.1:0-5593 GCA_964425365.1 uncultured Phycisphaeraceae bacterium | reverse complement strand
CATTATTGCGCCTGCCGGGCTTGTGGGAAGATGGGTTGGCCGGACGCTTACGTCAAATGTCTATGCAGGTATCGACACGCACGGCTATCACACCCATTTGAATGCCCTTTTTGAAAATCACATATTCCGCGACGGTCAGAACGGCATTTCCGCCACTTCAACGGCTCAAGGCCTGTACAGAGACAACGCCTTTACACTGGTCGATACACCCGCCACCGGCCCGGTTGTCCCGATATCCGTCGGCGGCGACGATGTGAAGCTTGTCGATAATACATTCAGCCCGGAACATACCTACGGCGAACCGGTATCGTTATTCGATAACCTTGCACCCGTCAATACCGGCACCGATGGTGATTATGAACTGGGACTCAAGTTCCAGGTCACACATCCGGGTATCATTACTGCTGTTCGCTTCTACAAACCCGAAGGAGAAAGCGGTACTCATACCGGCCGAATCTGGGCGGCTGATGGCTCGCTCCTTGCCGCCATTGATTTCACTGGCGAAACCGGTTCCGGTTGGCAACAGGCCGACCTTACCAACCCACTTTCAATTAGTCCCTTTACAACCATTATCGCAAGCGTCAATGCAAATGATATCTACCCGATTGAAACCAACGGCCTGGACAACACTATCACCAATGGTAATCTACAATCCATTGCCGATGGCAACAACGGCGTATTCAACGTCGACCCCGGCCAATTCCCCGTTGAATCATGGAACAACTCGAACTATTTCAGAGACGTTGTTTTCAGACCCGAATCCGATACCCCGACTCAGTTTCTGCCGCCTGCGAATCTGACCGCGACTCCATATTCGGGGAATCATATTGCACTGTCCTGGATCGACAATAACAGCGGCGATCAGCAGGAAGATGCCTTCATCATCGAGAGAATGCCATATATGCGCAATGACGAATGGCACGTGATCGGCCAGGTTGGCCCGGACACGACTGCTTATACCGATACAGATAGGATCTATGGTTATGTCACCTACACCTACCGCGTCGGTGCAGTCAAGAACGAATAACATTGCCGTAAAGCGTCAGTCTATCCGTGATACGATACGGCCTGCCGGAAGTGATGTATGCTATGTTTTCTCTCATCCAGGACCAGATGTAACCATATATTGATACGACCATGATTGTTGTATGGTTACTTACAATTGCTGTTTGGCACATATGTTAAATATACCTGTTATGTATGGTGTATTATGTATAGTATAACGTACAACCCTATATCTGATTCCACAACATGGAGTAATCATATGGCTGGACTGAACAGACTGATTATACTGTTTTGGACCACTTGCCTCTTCATAATCACAATGTCAACAGGTGTAATAGCTGAGAGCATTGTCTTCCCATCAGATTCAGGCGTTGTCAATGTCACTCAATCGCCGTATAACGCCGTTCCGAATGACGGCGTGGATGACACCGCTGCGATACAGGCTGCGTTTAATGACTATCCGGGTGTCAATAAAATAATATACCTGCCAGACGGCGTATACGATATCTCCGATACTATACGATGGACCGGCGACCATAAGCGTACGATCCTGCAGGGTCAGAGTGCCGCCGGGACCATCCTGAGGCTGATGCCCGGCGCCGTTGGATACAATGATCCGCAGAATCCTAAGGCGATGATCTGGACAGGTACGGCACCGGCACAACGGTTTCGTAATGCCATACGGAACCTGACCGTCGATGTCGGCAGTGGACATCCCGGTGCGGCCGGCATTCAGTTTATCGCAAATAACCAGGGATGCATGCGAAATGTCAATATCATCTCACAGGACGGACAGGGTTACATCGGCCTGGATATGACCTATACCGGTGAATTGGGACCCATGCTGATTCGTGATCTTTACGTACGCGGTTTTGATTACGGCATTAATACATATCACACAGTTGCCAGTATCACATTCGAGAATATCGTACTGGAAGATCAGAATGTATACGGCTGGTATAACAGTAACCAGATTATCACAGTACGTAATCTGCATAGCACCAATTCAGTAACGGCGTTTTTCAACCAGAAAGACAGCGCCGCAACCGCCACAATTATCAATGCGCAATTGACCGGAATAGGATCGGCCTCAGGTGTACCCGCTATTATCAACCAGAAATTGATGTACCTCCGTGATATCACGACAACCGGCTATGACTACGCCGTCATGCACGACGATAAAGGCCGGGGCAACGAACCCGGCGTACTCGAACCTGACGTCGTTGAGTGGATTTCACACGGCTCGCCAGTCTCACTGTTTGACAGCACCCATACAAGCTCGCTTCGATTGCCGGTACGGAACACACCCGAGCTGCCGTGGGATGACTTCAACAACTGGACCAGCCCTCTTGCATTCGGAGGCCAACCAAACGACAGCGTAAATGATACCGCCGCCATTCAAGCTGCAATCGACAGCGGGGCGACAACTGTCTATCTGCCGAATGGGCAGTGGAACATGCAGGGTGATCTCCTTCTACGCGGCAATGTGCGGAGATTCATCGGATGCGAAGCGCGTCTGACCGGCACCGGGAGAATTCTTTTCGAAAACGGAACACATCCCGAAGTCATCATGGAACGGATCGATATGATCTATGCTGATATCGATGTGGTTCATGCATCAAATCGAACGTGGATACTCTCCAGCGTTACGATTGACGGCACTTACAACAATACCGGCACAGGTGATCTGTTCATCGATGATGTGGTATGCGGAACCTTTTACTTCATGAATCAGAGGGTCTGGGCACGGCAACTCAACCAGGAAACGGATACCCAGCAGGACCCGGCACTGGCCAAGATCACCAATGACGGCGGACAGGTGTGGATATTGGGCGTCAAAACTGAAAGGCCCGGCACAATCGTCCGTACAATCAATGGCGGCTATACTAAAATGGTCGGCGGATTGCTCTATTCCACCAGCAGTGAAAAAATCGATCCGGCATGGAAGATCGAAGACGCTTCCATGTCAATCGCCAATGTCACTGAACGTTGCTACAACGGCAATTTCATTCAGACATGGGTCGACGAAACGCGAAGCGGTGAAACCCGGACATGGGTTCCTTCTCAACCTGGTTCCCATCCACTGCTTTATATCGGTTACCTCACACCCTTCCAGACGCCGCAGATCACTGTTGATTTCGATGAGTACACAATCACATCCTACAGCAATAACCAGGACCTGTCCGGCGGCGCTGAGGTACTCGAGTACGGCAATGTTCTGCATCTTACCGGAAATACCTGGAAGAAAATCAACCTCCCCTATGCAATCACGCCGGATACCGTGCTTCAATTTGAATTGAATAGCCCCCAACCGGGTGAAATCATCGGAATCGCCATGGACGAGGATAATGACCATGCCAACGTGCCACGTGTATTCAAACTCGCAGGTAACCAGGTACTGCCGGGCGATATGATCGGATCACCGCAGACTTATACCGGACCCGGCTATGAACTGTTCCAGATTCCTATCGGGACCTTTTACACGGGCTGGATGAATTTCCTGGCATTCGTGATGGATGATGATATCAACCAGAACGGTGATGCGTATTTTCGCAATGTGACAATTTCAGAAATACCCGACCATCTATGGCCGCCGTCTTCTCTAATCGCAACAGCCGTAAATGGCAGTACAATCTCACTGACATGGCAGGATCTATCTGATAATGAAGATGGCTTCATCATCGAGCGATCGCCATGGCATCGCCAGACCGGATGGACTCAAATCGCCGATTTGCCTGCAAACACAACTGAATATACCGATACAGACTCACTGTTCGGATTCGTTGAATATACCTATCGTATCGGAGCATATGATAACCATTGAACCAGCCATGCAGAGATGCGCATTACGTCATGAGATCACCTTGTTTCTCTTTTCCAATCCGTCTGATACGAAACGCGTTTTCAGACGTTCGATGATGAATATACATACATGCTGACGCCATTATGCCGCCTGCTTTTGTCATTCAGTCTGCTTCGAAGATATAATAACTGCAATGAATATCAATGATATCCAGATCCGAGATCCATTCATCCTGCCCATTCATAAAACCGGCATCTATTACCTCTTCGGCACAACCGACAAAAACTGCTGGGAAGGACCCGGCACGGGTTTCGATTGCTATCGCAGTACGGATCTGAACATCTGGGAAGGCCCCATCCCCGCTTTCCGGCCACCAGCAGGCTTCTGGGCAACCACAAACTTCTGGGCACCGGAAGTATACGAATACCACGACCAGTATTACATGTTCGCCACATTCAAGGCGCCAGAACAATTCCGTGGCACACAGATTCTCGTCGCCGATATACCTGAAGGCCCATACCTTCCACTGACTGACAACCCGATCACTCCCCGACACTGGGAATGCCTCGACGGCACGTTATATATTGATCCACACAACAATCCATGGCTTGTCTTCTGCCATGAATGGGTCCAGATACACGACGGTGCGATCTATGCACTGCCCTTATCCCCTGACCTTCGAAACTCGGCCGGCAGGCCGCTCTTCCTTTTTAACGCTTCTGAAGCACCCTGGACAATCATAGCGCCCTGGACAGAAAATAACGATCGATACCCATTCCCATGCTATGTTGCCGACGGCCCGTACCTGCACACATTAAACAGCGGCAGTCTGATCATGCTATGGTCAAGTATGGGGTCTGGCGGTTATACACTTGGCATCGCCCGTTCAACCACCAACTGCATCGAAGGGCCGTGGGTACACATATCCGAACCGCTCTGGTCAAACGACGGTGGACACGGCATGCTCTTCCGCACATTTGACGGTAAACTCATCCTCACTTTGCATTCCCCAGGCCAGACACCGCTCGAACGGACGAAATTCATCCCTGTCGATGAAACAACTGACCTTATTCAACTCCACCAATCCTGACGCAATAAGGCCGCAAATCATATACATTCTGCCCCAGATTTCTTACTCCCCCCACCCACGCATCTATGGGGCCAGCAAAGGGGGACACTGCTCATTTCCGAGGGAAAATGGGCCCCGAAACAAGGGTCCAGAAACAGGGATACCAGACATTGCAGCTTCACTGGGGTCGGGTCGAAAATTGCATATAAGGCCTGGTTCAAGACGCCTTCTCGGTGAAAACCCATCAAAGCCGCTTCATCGACAGTTGATCAGCAGACAATCCACATTCCAAGCCTCACAACCATTTGCGGATAAAATTCCTCCTCCGCGACTCCGCGTGCAATAATAAATCCGAAATACCGAAGAACGAAAACCGACCCCGATACCGACTTCGACCCCGATTCAGAATCCGACCACTATCCCCAACCTTGAACTCCCCTCCCCTTCATGCCCTTCATGACCTTCATGGTATAAAAATTTATCACACACTAACCCTATAAACATCAATAATATACAACAACTATCAACAAAATATTCGCGCCAACCCCCAATCACCCCCTTGACATACCCACCCTAAAACCGTATATTACACTACAGAGTAAGGATGAAAATCCAAACTCACGGCCGACGGCAGCCTCAAGTTGCGTTCAAACGGCATCCAAGCCCGGATATTTCATGGTCAGGTATGAATCGTGCTCGAAACAGCCGTCGTGGCG
>CAYRND010000193.1:0-5724 GCA_964425365.1 uncultured Phycisphaeraceae bacterium | reverse complement strand
ATGTCAAGTCCATCGACGTAAAAATTCATCCGCTTAGCTTAACACCTATGGGGTGGGTGGGGGGGCCCTCAATCTTCGTCGAAGTTCCGATTGATCAGGCTGGTGAGTGCGGCGATGGCGTCATCGGCATCATCGCCGCTGGCGCGTATCAGCAGTTCTGTGCCGTGAGTTGCCGCGAGCATCATGAGCTGCATGATACTTTTACCGTCGACCACCTGGTTACCTTTGCAGACCTGGATATCGCATTTGAATGTGTTTGCGGCATCTACGAAAGCCATCGCAGGCCTGGCATGCAGGCCCAGTCTGTTTCGGATGGTTACGCAGGTTTCAACGGTCTGCACGAATAACTCCTGTTTCAATGACGCGGGCCGAGGTCGGTGAAATCCGGTTATGAGCGGTTCTATCAGTCATCGCCCGGCGTAAATTGCATAACATCATGCCGGCGTATGGCCGGGATCATGTCAATCAGCTTGCCAGTTGCTGGGCGTCGGCTTCCTGGATCAGCTCGATGACAGCCTTTTGAGTATCCGCCTGTCGGAGGAACCGCCTGAAAGTATCTTTCTGCAGATTGGAAAAGATATTCTCCATCGCCTGCAGGTGTTCTTCCGGTTTATCTTTTGGCGAGAGCAGCAGCACGATTGAATAGACCGGTGCTTTATCGAGTGCGTTGAAGTCGACGCCGTTGCGGCTGACACCGATAGCGGCGACCATTTTTTTGATTTTATCGTGTTTGACATGAGGTACGGCCACGCCTTTACCGAATCCTGTTGATCCGTGTTTTTCCCGATCGATGATCTGTTTGATCAGTTCGTCCTTCAGTTTTTTCGGCGCGGCACCTGACTGGACGATGGCATTTATCATTTCATTGATGACATCATCGCGTTCGGTGGACTTCAGATCGGGGATAATGGCCTGTTCGACAACGAAATCCTGGAGCTTCATAATTCTGATAACCTAGCATTAAGAAAAACAACATTCCAGCAGCCGTTTTACCGGCCGACAGCAAAACAGTGACTGAACGACTGCCGGGGCCGGTGGTACAATCCATCGGATCATTACAGGCACCGTCGTCATCATACTGCCCACCGGCAAGTTCAACCACCCGAAGTTGCCCGGAACCACGCCCGGCCGTAGTCGGGGAGGGCCGTGTGGAGGCGGTTATTATACCAGATCAAGCTGAATGTTTGGGGTTTTTCAGCTTGTCCTTATAGTCTGTGAGTTGTCTACCGAGTTTATCGGCCGTTTCATCGATACAGGCGTACAGATCATAGCCCTTGTTGCCCGCAACGAAGTGCTCGTGTCCTTTCACATGGGCGATCATCTCGACCTCGTAGCTGTTATTTTCCGATTTGGCCGTCACCACCTCGACTGCCTGCAGTCGGTCATAATATCGCGTCAGTTTTCCGACTTTTTCCGTCGCGTAGTCCTTGATCGCATCGGTCATGTCCATATGTCTGCCGGTGATGGTGATTTCCATGGTTCAACTCCTGAGTCCGAGCTCCAGTATCAATCAGTCCGTCTGGTTCGAATACGCGTAATGTACCTTACTCGGCGGACTTATCCAATGGCTTGTGTTCAATAATGGTCTGGTTCGGCGGGATAAGTACACCGCCGCTCACGGCGAATTTAAAAGCTTCTTCGATGGTAACGGGCAGGTCGATGGTATCTTTTTTCGGTACGGTGATCACATAACCTGTAAAAGGCGTAGGTGAACTGGGGACGAACACGGTAAGGCACTCGCTGCCAGCCTGATTTTCGATATCCCTCATGGTATCACCGGTGACCAGCCCGACGGACCAGAGCCCTTTCCGGGGGTATTCAACGGCGACCACGCGGTTGAAGGTGATTTTCTGGTCACGGTCACCGAAAAAGAAATCTGTGACCTGCTTCACCGACGGATAGACTTTCCGGATGAGCGGCACGCGGTGGATAAGTTCCTCGCCGCGGCTGTAGAGGCGGCGGCCGATGTAGCTGGTCAGCAGCAGGCCGAGGATATAGATGAGTATGATCGCCAGGATCAGACCGATGAGGTCCATGACTGCCCACCCGCCGACGCGAACGGAATTCCACCATCGTTCCAGTGCGTATCGTCTCGCCAGTTTGACGACATCCGGCCTGCTTTTCATCCAGTTCCGTTTCTGGGTGATCTGCATTTGTTTGTTATAAGTGTCAGCGAACTGTCGCTTGAGTTCATCTTCCTTCAGACTCCACGCCTGCTGCTGACCGGCGGAGAGTTCATCTTCGATTTCGTCGAAATGCTGATCTTTCGTCGGCGGCAACTGGGTCAGATCGATGATCAACTCTCGCAGGCCGGAGTTGATCGGTTCGGCGAATTTCTCATCGACGAAATTATACGCCAGAACGATCAGGTAGAAGGTAAGCGCGGTTGGCAGAACGATCGCCAGTCCTCGAATGAAGAATTTTCTGAAATCGCTCATGAATGTCGATGGTTTATTGTGGGTGGTCATGCAGGTTCATTATAAGGGTTGTTCAGCCAGTCACATCAAACCGGAAGAGGCGTTTTTTCCCGGCGCGAATCAGGACATAGTTGTTTGTTATATCGCTGGTTGTGACGATTCGGTCGATTTTCACGATCTGCTGATCGGCGAGTTTCACCCCCCCCCCGGTGATCAGGCGCCTGGCTTCACCGTTGGATTGACACAGACCGGCACGGACAAGCAGGGTGATCAGAGTGACCCCGGTTTCCAGTTCCGCACGTTCGATGGCGCCGGAGGGGATGGCGTCGCCGGTGACATCACGGCCGGCGCCGAATGCTTTTTTCGCCGAGTCGCGTGCCTGGTCGGCCTGGTCCTGGCCGTGAATGAGCTTCGTCACTTCGTATGCCAGGATCTCCTTCGACTCGTTCAGTTCCCTGCCCGATCGATCGCCGAGCTGACGGATGGTTTCAACGGGCAGGAAGGTGAAGTAGCCGAGGTATTTGCCCACGTCACAGTCTGCTACGTTTCGCCAGAACTGGTAGAACTCGTAAGGTGAGCTGCGGTTCGGATCAAGCCAGACGTTGCCCGATTCGGTTTTCCCGAATTTCCCGCCGTCGGAACGCGTTACAAGCGGGAATGTCAGGCCGGCGAGCGAGGCATTCTCAATGCGCCTGACCAGATCGATTCCCATGACAATGTTACCCCACTGGTCCTGGCCGCCCATCTGGAGTGTGCAATGGTGTTGCCTGTAAAGGTATAAGAAGTCATAGGCCTGCATGATCATGTAATTGAATTCGAGGAAGCTGATCCCGTCGCCTTCCATACGCCCTTTGACGGACTCCATCGTGATCATGCGATTCACGCTGAAGTGCCGGCCGACTTCACGGAGCATATCGATCCAGTTCATACCCGCGAGCCAGTCGGCGTTATTTACCATAACCGCGCCCGTGGGCGAGTCGTCGAACCGTACCACCCGGCTGATCTGCTTGGCGATGCAGCCGGCGTTCTCGTTGACTTGCTCACGGCTGAGCATTTTCCTCGCTTCCGTCTTGCCCGACGGGTCACCCACGAGTGCCGTCGCACCGCCGATGAGGACGATCGGCTTATGACCGCATCGCTGGAGATGCGCCAGTCCCATGATGGGGACCAACGATCCGACATGCAGACTGTCCGCGGTGGGGTCGAATCCGATGTAGGCGGTCACCGGCCGGGAGAGTCGCTCGGCGAGCTGATCGTCAGTGCACTGGCTGACCAATCCGTGACCGGTGAGTTGTTCATATAGGTTTTCTGATAGCGTGGTGGTCATAACTTTAGCTTCTAAACTGCTTTAACTGTATTATTTTCAATGCGGCCGAGGTAGCCGCCGTAACGTCTGTTAGCCGGCTGGTGGGTCCGAATCATCATATTGTAATCAAAATCAAGGCGGAGATCGGTATCAGGCCGAATCCATAATCTGGAGAATCTATGTCGCAGAAGAGCCGAGTCATGAAGCGTAAGCAGGCTGCGAGGCGCAGGCAGCAGTCGGTCAGCCGCGATCGCCGGTCTGATAAGGCCGCACAAGCCGAGCAGGATGGATTACGAGCCTATCAATCCGGTGATGTAAATGCGGCCGTTCGTCTGATGCGACGGGCGATCGAGCTCGATCCTCAGGAGGCCCGGCTATGGAATAATCTCGCGGGTGTATTGCTCGTATGCAACCAGTTGGTTGAGGCCGAATCATCACTCGAACGGGCGGTTTCACTCAAGCCCGACTACCCTGACGCATGGTGCAATCTCGGCAATGTGAGTGACCGTCTGGGCAAGTCGGATGCGGCCAAGGCCAGTTATCTGCAGGCGCTGAAGCTCAGGCCACGGTATCCGGATGCCTTGAATAATCTCGGTATCGTCCTGGCGGGTGAGGGGCAATACGACGATGCCCGTTCGTGCTATGAATCGGCGCTGCGACTGCAGCCTGATCATGGCGATGCGCATTGCAATCTCGGTAAGTTGTATCGTGATACCTACGATTACGATCAGGCGCGTTACTATTTTCAGAAAGCGATCGAACTTGGCCGGGCGAATTCAAATGTTTATTGCGGCCTGGCGCAGCTCGAGTCGTCGATCGGCGACCGTGAACGCTCGCTGATGTACTGCCGCAAGGCGATCCAGGTGAACCCGCGTGATACGAAGGCCCATTACCGGCTGGCTGATATGCTCGCCGCGGAGCTGCCGGTTTCCGATTTCGCCGCTATGCAGACGCTGCTGTCGGATCCGCTGCTCTCGGACAACGATCGCGGGGCGCTGCATTTCGCAATTGCCGGGGTGCTCGATGCTAGGTCCGATTACACGTCGGCAGCGGAGCATTATCGTGAAGGCAACGCATGCAAGCTCAGGCACCGTGAGCTGCTGGGTCACTTTTACAAGCCCGAGATGATGACGTCGATGGTCGATCGGATCATCTCGCATTGCGATGCTGATTATTTTTCGCGTGTTGCTGGGTGGGGCGCGGATACTCAATTGCCCGTGTTCATTGTCGGATTGCCTCGTTCCGGTACGACACTGACCGAGCAGATTCTGGCCTCTCATCCGAACGTTCATGGTGCCGGTGAATTGAGTTACATACAGAAGGATCTGGTATCGGTTTCGAAGTCACTCGGATTAAGCGGCCTGGCGATGGCGGACAGTTACGGGCAACTGACCGAGTCGCTGATCCGACCGCTGGCTGAATCGCGGCTTGAGGCATATGCGGCGTTTGATCCATCGGCGATCCGTGTTGTCGATAAGATGCCGGATAACTTTCTCAAGCTGGGGCTGATTTATGCAATGTTCCCGAACAGCCGGATCGTTCACTGCCGGCGTAATCTGCGGGATACCGCGGTTTCGTGCTGGTGCACGATGTTCTCGACCGTGCACTGGTCGTTCGACCAGAAACATATTGTTTCCTACTTCGAGAACTATCAGCGACTCATGGCTCACTGGCGAGCGGTCTTTCCGGGCCGGATGTATGAACTGGATTACGAACGGCTGGTGGAATCGACCGAATCAGAATCAAGGCGATTATTCGACTTCCTCGGCCTCGAGTGGGATGACGCCTGCAAGTCATTCCACAAATCCACTCGCCCGGTGACCACGGCGAGCTACCAGCAGGTACGCCGGCCGATCTATCAATCCAGTATCAATCGCTGGCAACGATACGGCGACTCGGTAAAGACCATGATCGAAAGCCTGACCGTTTAACCGTTCAAGGATATTTGATTGTCCCTGCGATGGGTTTAAAACCCTCGCCTTCAGGCGAATCCTTTAGGTT
>CAYRND010000192.1:0-5728 GCA_964425365.1 uncultured Phycisphaeraceae bacterium | reverse complement strand
TTTGAGGCCCTTTCTATGCGCTGAAATGAAAAGATGATGAAATATCCGGGCTAAGGCCGTTGTGATCAACGATCTGATCGATCTGGATCGCTGCCGCACTGAACTGATTACTGGCTATCCGAACCTGCAATTCGGCTCTGTCACCTCGCCGATGTCGATGATGTCGTTGAAAGATATCCTGAACCAGCTTCGCTATTCAGGTTCACGAAGTGATGTGGATGTCATGAGTAATCTGGCTGTGGTACAGCAGCAGCGTGCCATGGTATCACATGAAACCTTCGACTCCGGCATGATGTACCAGCCCGGCCCGGCGATCGCGGGTGAAGCGACGGAGGATCTGTATTTCTACCAGTTACCGCCGGTGACACTGAAGAAAGGGGATCGCGGATATTACGCTGTCTTTACCGAACGCGTACCCTATGAACACATTTACCTCTGGGATATTCCCGATACGATCGATCCGGAACAGCACTATTACAACCAGCCGCCGTCTGATAAACCCGAGGTGGTCTGGCATGCCCTGAAACTCAGGAATACGACAGACAGGCCATGGACAACCGCCCCGGCGATGACTCGGAAAGGCGGACGTCTGCTCGGACAGGATACGATGTATTACACCGCACCGGATGCGCCGACCGAACTGAAAATCACGCAGGCGCCTTCCATTCACGCCGAACAGAACGAATATGAAATCGAACGCCAGCGTAACGCCGCGAACTTCTATAACCGCTCATACGACCTTGTCTCCATCCGGGGCGAACTGACCGTCACCAATTATCATGGTCAGGAAATCCACATGAAAATCACCAAGACATTCCAGGGTAAACTCGTCGAAGCGGAAGCCGATGCGGAAACTGTCAAACTGGCAAAAGGACTGAAACAGGTGAATCCGAAAACAAAACTCACATGGCGTATTGATGTCGAGCCCGGAAAGGATCGGCTGAAGACGATTGTTTATCAGTATCAGACGTATGTTCGGAATTGACACATCATACTTAACACTGAAGTGCGGCAGATGTCATTTCACATATTAAACCCCACAGAAGACTTCATCCCGACTTGAAGTCGGGATGAAATCATCTGCGGGTCTGGTTCCGGTTTCGGTTCAGGGGTATATCGGTTCCCGCCGGTCAGGTACTTTCAGCACCGGCCCTGGCGACTTCGTCTTCACTGGCTTCGACGGGCTTATCTTCCGCATGGAAGACGAGGTGATCCTCACCCTCGTTGTGAGCAATGGTAATAGCCTGATTCGCGTGGAATTCGCCGCGAAGAATCGACTCACTGAGCGTATCTTCCACGTATTGCTCGATGGCTCTGCGAAGCGGCCTTGCCCCGAAATCAGGGTTGTAGCCTTTTTCGATCAGAAAATCCTTGCCGCTCTGATCAAGTACCAGTGAAATATGGCGTTCTTCCAGGCGCTTGAAGACCTTGCGAAGTTCATAGTCCACGATCATGATCAGATCGTCTCGATTCAGTGCGCGGAAGACGATGATTTCATCCAGACGGTTGATGAACTCGGGTCTGAAGTACCGCTCGATCTCGGCGTTGAGCGTCTGCTTCATCTTCTGGTAGTCGGCTTCCTCGCTCTGCTTGGCGAAACCGAAGCCGGCCTTGTTCTTGATCAGGTCCGCACCGATATTCGACGTCATGATAAGAATGACGTTACGGAAGGAAATATGCCGCCCGAAGGAGTCGGTCAGCTGGCCTTCCTCCATGATCTGCAGAAGCATATTGAAGACGTCCGGATGCGCCTTCTCAATTTCATCAAGCAGAACAACGGCGTAAGGCCTTCGCCTGATCTGCTCGGTAAGCTGCCCACCTTCTTCGTATCCGACATAGCCCGGCGGCGCTCCGATCAGACGGGAGACATTGTGCTTCTCCATGTACTCGGACATATCGATCCGAACCAGTGCATCCTGGTCGCCGAACATGAATTCAGCCAGTGCCTTCGACAGCAGCGTCTTGCCGACACCCGAGGGACCGATGAAGATGAAGCTACCCATCGGCCGGCGAGGATCCTTGAGCCCTGAACGTGCCCGCCGGATTGACTTGGCGATCGATTTGATCGCATCTTCCTGGCTCACTACGGTCTTGTGCAGTTCTTCCTCGAGTTTGAGCAGACGTTCGGTCTCGGCCTTCTCCAGCCGGGTCAGCGGCACGCCTGTCATCTTCGAAACCACTTCTGCCACGACCTCTTCGTCCACGACGCCGTCCACTTCCTTCGCCTTCGCCCGCCACTCACGCTGGATGTCTTCCTTCTTCCGTCTGAGGCCCTCAGCCTGATCACGAAGCTCGGCCGCTCGTTCATAATCGGCGGCTTTCACCGCTTCGTCCTTTTCGATACTCAGGCGTTCGATCTGTTCCTCGATTTCCGCCAGATCAGGCGGCTTGCTCATACTGCGGAGTCGGATTCGGGCCCCCGCTTCATCAATAACGTCAATGGACTTGTCAGGCTGCACACGACCGGTGATATACCGTTCGGACAGCTCAACGGCCTTTTCAATGGCGATATCCGTTATCTGCACGCGGTGATGCGCTTCGTAACGGTCACGCAAGCCGCAAAGAATTTTTATGGTGTCGTCACGACTCGGCGGCTCGACGATAATCGTCTGGAACCGTCGCTCAAGCGCACCGTCTTTTTCAATATATTTCCGGTATTCATCCAGTGTCGTCGCACCGATACACTGAATTTCACCACGGCTGAGTGCGGGTTTGAGCACATTCGAGGCGTCGATCGCGCCCTCCGCACCACCTGCTCCGACAAGGGTATGCAGCTCGTCAATGAATAACAGCACATTCCTCGCCCGGCGAACTTCATTCATGACCGCCTTGATCCGCTCCTCAAACTGGCCGCGGTACTTGGTGCCGGCGACCATCATCGCCAGGTCGAGTACCACAATCCGTCGATCGAAGAGAATCTCCGGCACATCGTTGGTCACGATCTTCTGGGCCAGTCCTTCAACAATCGCCGTCTTGCCGACACCCGCTTCGCCCAGCAGAACAGGGTTATTCTTGGTCCGCCGACAGAGAATCTGGATCAGTCGTTCGATTTCATTCATCCGGCCGATAACCGGGTCCAACTGGCCGTCACGGGCTAGTTCAGTCAGATCCCGGCCAAAGCTGTCCAGGGCCGGGGTCTTGCTCTTGCCGCCGGGTTTACCCGAGGATGACGGCTCAGCACCCGACATTTTCGTCTCGGGATCCTCCGGCTCGACGCCCGCACCGAGCAGATTGAGCACCTCTTCACGCACTTCCTCGAGCTTAAGACCCAGATTCAGCAGCACCTGCGCCGCCACACCTTCGTGCTCACGCAGCAGACCCAGCAGTAAATGCTCTGTTCCCACATAGTTATGGTTCAGATTCCGTGCCTCTTCAATGGCGTATTCGATTACCTTCTTCGCACGGGGCGTCTGGGGCAGCTTCCCCATGGTGACCATGTCCGGACCGGATTTCACCAGTTTCTCTACCTCAAGGCGTACCTTACGCAGGTCGACATCCAGATTCTTCAGGACATTGGCACCTACGCCCGAACCCTCCTTCACCAGACCGAGCAGAATATGCTCCGTCCCGATGTATTCATGGTTGAATCGCTGGGCCTCCTGGTTCGCCAGTGCCATGACTTTCCGTGCGCGATCAGTAAATCGTTCAAACATGTTTATTACTCATCCGTTAAAAAAAGTATCTATCGGACTCTTTTCACACTTTTTTCGTCGCTACCGTGGTAATAACCATTCTCTGTACTCTGTTCAATTCTAGCCCAGTTACGTATCCGGGTAAATTGCAGCAAATCAGATACCAGCAAGCACTACCAGTCAGTTACGGTTTCTACGTCAATATCGGCAGCGAAGATCGTTTTCGGCCAGCCGACAGTTACCGGAATCAGGTATCGTGAGAACCTATGCTGCCGAAATGACAGCATTGTCAGAATACGCCTTGACGACGGGTCCATCCGCAATCCGCCATTTTCCTTGTTACTATACCTGCCATGAGCACGGAACAGACTGTTGTAACGCGTTTTGCACCCAGCCCGACCGGAGCGCTGCACGTGGGAGGTGCCCGGACCGCACTGTTCAACTGGGCGTTTGCACAACGTCATAATGGACGATTCATCATCCGGATCGAGGACACCGATCAGGCCAGGTCCACGCCGGATGCCACGCGACGGATACTGGATAACCTTGCCTGGCTCGGGCTGGACTGGCATGAAGGACCCGATTCCACAGCGGCCGATCCATACCACGTTCAACGGGGTGACCACGGACCCTATTTCCAGAGCCAGCGGCTTGAAATCTATCGGCGGTACCTCGATCAGCTCATCGAGGCCGGCCGGGCATACGAATGTTTCAAGTCACCGGAACAACTGGCGGCGGAACGTCTGGCCGCCCGACAGGCGAAACGTCCCGAAAAATACGACCCCACAGAATCGCTGTCACTCACCGCGTCACAGAAAGCATCGTATAAGGCCGAGGGCAAGCCCTGCGTCTACCGGTTCCGAATGCCTGAAACCGACGTGCATGTCAATGACCGCATCCTCGGTAATGTCACTTTCCCTGCCGACCAACTTGAAGATTTCGTGATATTCAAGTCAGACGGGTTCCCCACGTATCATTTCGCCGTGGTCATCGATGACGCGATGATGCAGGTGAACCATATCATTCGCGGCCAGGAACATCTGAACAACACACCGAAACATATCGCGCTGCAACAGGCGATGGATTTCGACCGGCCGGTCTATGCCCACATCCCACTGATCTTCAATGCCGACGGCTCGAAGATGAGCAAACGTGATAAAGCCAAAGTCGCGCGTCAGGCAGCCCGTGTTCAGCAACTTAAGGCTGTTGATCATATCCCCGACGATTGTTTCGAGCGATTCATGAAGAAGCAGAATGATGAGCCGGCCGTGGCCGAAGCCATTGCTGCCAGGCTCGGCCTGACATTGCCGGAAATCGATGTGGATGACTTCCGTCGACACGGCTACCTGCCGGGTGTGCTGGTAAACTATATCGCTCTGCTCGGCTGGTCGCCGGGTGAAAACATCGAGCAGTTCGGCGACGATCCCCTTGACTATCTCAAGGACCATTTCAATCTGGAACGGATCGGCAAATCGAACGCCCGATTCGATCGTGAAAAACTCTTCCGTTTCAACGCACAGGCGATTGCCGACTGGCCGGCTGAGGTCTACCGAAAGAAGGTATTCGAATTCAACCGCGAGCCGTTATCCGACCGGTTCACCGGACCGGACGATCAGGATTTCATCCTGTTCGCACAGGCGTATCAGCACCGCACGCGAACTCTTTCAGAACCCGTCAAAATCGGCGAGTTTTTCCTACTCGATGACGACGCCGTCAAATATGACCCGGCAGCAGTTGAGAAAAATTTGAAAAAAAACAGTGGCGAAGGGTTCCGGGTATTACAGGATCTCACGCCCAGATTGAAAACGCTCGAGCACTGGACACAGCAAAATCTTCATGACTGCATCCAGGACTTCGCAGAAAGCGCTTCGCTTGGGATGAAGAAAGTGGCACAGCCGATACGCGTCGCGGTATCAGGTAATACTATCAGCCCCTCCATCGATCAGACACTGTTGATCCTCGGCCGAAATGCTACATTGAAACGCATCGACCGGTGCCTTGAACTGTTCCGTGAATAAGTGTTTCTACTTAACCTGGAACAGGTTAACACTACAGCGCTATCAAGGTCCCCTGGTGCGCTTCAGTCGTGACCTGAT
>CAYRND010000191.1:0-5728 GCA_964425365.1 uncultured Phycisphaeraceae bacterium | reverse complement strand
CACGACGGCTGTTTCGAGCACGATTCATACCTGACCATGAAATATCCGGGTTAAGCAGTTGAGGTGAAGCGCTACCGAGCAGTAGAAATCGGGCCGGTCGCCGCTGTCGATCCGCAAGGACGCGAAGAATGGTGAACAGGTCAGGGCGGCGTTGCACTTCGTCGACGATCGCCAGCCCCTTCAGCGGCCTCAACACAAGCATCGGCTCCGACAGTCGGGCAAGGTCTTCCGGCTGCTCCAGATCGAAAAAATGGACCTGCTTGTCAATTTCATCGGCAAGCATGCGAGCCAGGGTTGTCTTGCCCACCTGTCGTGAGCCGGTAATCGCGACCACGGGATATCGCCGCAGCAGACGTTTGAGCGCGGATAATTCACCTTGACGAGGGATCATATACCGCAAGTCTACCTTGAAATCTCGGTGAAGATAACCGAGATTTCAAGGTTGGAGCCTGTCAGGGCAGCGTGTATTATCAGGGATTACAACAGGTTCCGGTTATTCGGGAACGAAACGGATGTCCGGCAGCGGAACTGAGCGGGTCTACGTTTGGAGATGGTCTGAAATTCGAATGATTATTTTTCCCGGTTACCCGTCACGGCTTTGGTTGCCTGTCCGAGTGCGTCGCCGACGCTGTTTTCTTCGTTGATAACGACGTGAGCGCCGGCGAGTTCGAGTTCATCGACGTAGATGCTGTAGCGTGATCGGACGATGATATGGACTGACGGTGCCGAGGCTCGGACGACCTGGATGACCTGAGCGGCCATGCGGTAATCAGGTAGTGTGATGACAACGGCTTTTGCGTGGCTGACGCCGGCGAGTTCGAGCACCTCGGCTGATGATCCGTCACCGACGATGCCGGGGATGCCCATGGTCTTGACGGATGCGACCAGCCGGGGGTTGAGGTCGACCATAACGACCTGGTGTTTCTGCGACTGGAGCAGTTCCGCGACCGACCGGCCGGCGGGTCCGCATCCGACGACGATGTAATGATCTGTCGGCGGAGCGGTTTTTCTGCTCTGCCCGTCACCGGGCCGCCTGCGGACCAGTCGGGCGCGTCTGAGCAGTTGCTCGCCTGTTCTTCCCACGGGTCTGGCGATACTGATGAGGTAGGGAGTGAGGAAGAGCGTGGCGATGGTAACGGAAATGATCGTCATGAACACCTGTTGGTCGATCACACCCGGATTCGACGGCGAGCCGGCGGCGACGCTGGTAAGTACGAACGAGAACTCGCCGATCTGCGCCAGGCAGATGCCTGCTGCGAGTGCGTATCGCTGCGGGATTCGTATGGCGGTGCCCACGAGCCAGATCACGGCGGCCTTGACGAGCAGGACGGCGAGTACCAGCGGCGCGATAACGGTGATATTGGCGGCGATCCATTTCGGGTCGGCGTACATACCGATAGCGGCGAAGAAGATGGTGGCGAACACGGTTTTAAGCGGCCCGATATCGCCGCGTAATCTGGCTGACATGACCGACTCGCCGAGGAAGACGCCTGCGATGAACGCGCCGAGGGCGGCCGACAGTCCCAACCGGTGCGCCAGCCATGCGGAGCCCATTGCCGCGACGACGGCGAAGAGAATGGGCAAGTCGCGGTTTCCCGGTGCGGTGGCGAAAGTGATCAAGCGAAGCAGCAGGTATCGGTTGACGAGGAAGAATCCCGCGATGAACAGAACGATGACGAGCACCTGTCTACCCGTATCGTAGACCAGTGCTTCCATACCGCCGCCGGTGTTGAGTGCGGCGATGAAGAGTACCAGTGGTACGATGGCCATATCCTGGAGGAGCAGGATCCCGAGTGACATTCGGCCGTGGATGGAATCCAGTTCGGAGCGTCGCGTGAGTGTGGGCAGAACGATTGCTGTGCTGGAAAGAGCGACGATCGCGCCGATCGCCAGTGCCTCGGCGGTCGTTGCCAGGAGACCTCGCACGAGCAGAGATGCGATCAGCATAGTCACGACGATCTGCAGGGCACCTGCGAGTGCGGTCTGCCAGCCGAGTTTCATCAATCGCGACCAGTTGAACTCGAGGCCGATGGCGAACAGCAGCAGTGTGACGCCGAACTCGGAGAGTTCTTTGACCTCGGAGGGGCTTCTGACAAGGTGCAACACATGGGGCCCCAGCAGGGTACCGGCGAGTAGATAGCCGACGATGGCGTTCTGCTTGAGTCGTTCGAATACTGCGCCGAGCATCATGGCCACGGCGAGCAGCAGCACGATATCTAACAGGATATTCCACAGGTGAGGCATATGGTTCACCAGAATGATATCTTAAGAGCGGTCTTTTTTCATTATCTGTTAAATTTTGTCGTCCGGTATTGAACCCGGCGGCCATTGTCCCGTATGCTCTTATCAAAGCAGTAACGGGAAAGGAGGAATGAGATATGGCATTAACGCCATCGACCATGCTGCCGCTCGATACGCCGGCCCCTTCGTTCACACTCAAGAGTACGGAGGGCAAGACCATCACGCTGGACAATTACACGGGCAATCCGCTTCTGGTGATGTTCATCTGCAATCACTGCCCGTACGTGAAGCATATCGCGGACGAACTGTCGAAGCTGGGCCGGGAATACCAGGACCAGGACGTCGGCATTGTGGCGATCATGAGCAATGACGTGTTAAATTATCCCGACGATCGTCCGGAGCGGATGAAATCGGAAAAGGCGACTCGGGGCTACACGTTTCCGTATCTTTACGACGAGGACCAGTCGGTCGCGAAGGCGTATCGTGCTGCCTGCACGCCGGACTTTTACATTTTCGACAGTCATCACCATCTGAAGTACCGCGGCCAGCTCGACGACAGCCGTCCGGGTAATGACATTCCCGTCACAGGTGGGGATTTGCGTGCCGCGCTCGATGCGGTGCTGGCGGGCGAGCCGGTGACGTCGGACCAGAAGCCGTCGATGGGCTGCAATATCAAGTGGAAAGCGGGCAACGAGCCGGGGTATTAGAATAATTGGATGCGTATCCTGGCACTGGAGCCTTATTACGGCGGCAGTCACAAGTCGTTTCTGGACGGCTGGTCGGCGTGCAGCCGTCACGATTTTACCGTTCTGGCGTTGCCGGCCCATCACTGGAAATGGCGGATGCGTCATTCGCCGGTGACGTTCATGGAACAGTTGGAATTGCGTGGCGACGATCCGTCCGGATATGACATGCTATGGTGCAGCAGTATGCTGGACCTGGCGACGTTCAAAGGGTTATGGCCATCCCCACCGGCGGATTTACCGTGTGCTGTCTATTTTCACGAGAATCAGTTCTTCTATCCTGTCCGAAGCCGTGACGAACGTGACGTTCACTTCGGCATCACCAATCTGACCACGGCGTTATCGGCGACGGAGGTCTGGTTCAATTCCTGTTTCAACCGAACGACGTTTCTCGATGGTATTAATATATTATCGCGTCAGGTTTCGGATTACCCGGTACATGCATCGGGAGAAGCGATTCTGAAGAAGTCGCACATACTTCCGCCTGGCATCGATCCGATTTCATCGCCGGTCGGCAGGTCTGAAGGTCCGCTACGGATTCTCTGGGTCGGCCGGTGGGAGCACGACAAGAATCCGGAAGACTTTTACGGTGCTATGAAGCTACTTGAATCGCGGGGGTTGGATTTCCGGCTGATTGTGCTGGGTGAAAGTTATCAGGAGGTTCCGGACGTCTTCACGGAGATCGCGGAATCATTCGCCGGTCGTCTGTTGCATTTCGGTTATGAACCGGACGACGTATCGTATCGCCGTCTGCTATCTGAATCGGACGTTGTGGTCTCCACATCACATCATGAGTTTTTCGGTCTGGCGATCCTTGAAGCGTTCAGTGCGGGTTGCGTGCCGGTGCTACCCTACCGTCTGGTGTATCCGGAACTGTACGACCGGGGAGTCTATTTTTTTGACGGTTCGCCTGTCGGGCTTGCTGACGAGCTATCCGCTATAGGTGAGCGGCTGGTGCATGTCAGGGCGGATCGGGCTCGTCAAATATACAGCAGGTCAATAGCAGGTCGTTTCGGATGGGATATTATCGGTCCGCGACTGGACGGCGCTGCGGAGCGGGTTGCGGGTATCGGCGAGTGAGGGCAAAATTGTCGGCCGGAGTATGCATACAGGCATCAAGTATCCTACAATCATGTCGACGATTGCAAGTGATTTGCAATGAACCATTTTGCTGAAGCCGCGGAATTATGAGTAACAGACCATCGATCAATGAACGCACGCCCCCCAGCCGACCCGGTACAGGTCGCGGTTCGCGGTCCCGCAGCTCGAATGATTCGCCGTCGGACGTCAATGTGATACCCGAGGTGGACGAGGAGTATCAGATCACGCACACCCGTCGAGCCGAGCCGCTGTTGCTGGAGTTTTCGTGGGAGGTCTGTAATCAGCTGGGCGGGATATATACCGTTTTGCGGTCGAAGGTACCGAGTATGGTCAGCCGTTGGGGCAATCGCTACTGCCTGATCGGGCCGTACAATCACGCCTCCGCCCAGGTGGAATTCGAGCCCAGTCCGCTGGTGGGTGCGATCGGTCAGACGGTGAAGCAGATGCAGGAGATGGGATTCGGTGCGTATTATGGTCGGTGGCTTATCACCGGTCGGCCACACGTGGTATTGCTGAACTACCTGGACGTTTTCCGGTACCTGAACGATGTGAAGTTCCGGTTGTGGGCCGATCACCACATCCCCACGCCTGGTGACGACGAGTTTATTAACAATGCGGTGTCGTTCGGCGAGATCACGCGGCTGTTTCTGGCACTGCTGGCGAACAAGGAATCTCATCGTCGTCAGATCGTAGCTCATTTTCATGAATGGATGGCGTCGGCGGCGATTCCCATGTTGCGTCACGAGAACTGGCCGGGTTCGCTGGTTTTCACAACGCATGCGACGCTGCTGGGCAGGTACCTGGCGATGCACAATCCGGTATTTTACGATCATCTGCCGTTTTTCAATCCTGGGGATGAATCATCACACTTCAACATCAGCAGCCAGTACACGATGGAACGTGCCGCGGCGCACGGGTCGCACGTTTTCACGACGGTTTCGGATATCACGGCGGAGGAATGCAAGTATCTGCTCGGTAGAAAGCCGGACGTACTGCTGCCGAACGGATTGAACATCAACCGATTCGCCGCCATTCACGAGTTTCAGAACCTTCATCGCCAGTACAAAGAGCGGATACATGAATTCACGATGGGCCATTTTTTCCCGTCGTACACCTTCGACTTGAAGAACACGCTGTATTTCTTCATTTCCGGGCGGTATGAATACCGCAACAAGGGACTTGACCTGACCATCGAGTCGCTAGCCCGTCTGAACCATCGCCTGCGTGACTCGGGCTCGCCGGTGACGGTGGTATTTTTCATCATCACGCGTGCGCCGTACAAATCGATCAATGTCACTGCGCTCCAGTCGAGTGCCATGCTCGAGGAATTCCACAACGCCATCAGTGCCATTCAGGAGCAGGTGGGTCAGCGTCTGTTCTACGCGGCCACGGCGGGTCAGGTACCTGATCTGAACAGCCTGGTGGACGACTACTGGCGTCTGAGGCTTCGCCGGACGATTCATGCCTGGCGTCGAACACTCCCCCCGCCGATCATTACCCATGATCTATGGAATGACAGCAAGGACGACATACTGAGCCAGCTTCGCAACTGTCATCTGTTCAATCATCAGCATGACCCGGTGAAGGTGGTCTATCATCCTGATTTCATTTCGTCGACGAATCCGTTATTCGGCATGGAATAC
>CAYRND010000190.1:0-5967 GCA_964425365.1 uncultured Phycisphaeraceae bacterium | reverse complement strand
AAAGCAGGGTGGTGAGTGGGTGGTGAGTGGGGGGTAAGTGGGGGGGTGAGTGGGGGGGGTTATCGGATTTTGTATTGTTTTCGATATTCAGACGGGCTCATATCGAGGTGTTCGCGGAAGCATGTGCTCATTCGTTGTTGGAAGGGGTATCCGCAGCGTATGGCGATCTGCATGAGAGAGAGGTCGGTGCGGGTGAGGAGGTATTTAGCTCGTTCGAGCCGAGTACGTCTGATTTCATCTGCGACGGAGCGGTTGAACTTCTGCAGGAATCGTCGTTCGAGCGTACTGCGAGAGACGCGTACGTGTTCGACCACGTGCTCGACGGTGATCGATTCCTCGATATTGTCACGAATGAACCGTATAGCGCTGACCAGCATACTGTCCTGTACGAAGACGATATCGGAAGACTGTCGTTCGACGACACTGACCGGAGGAATGACAAGCGGTTGATGGGGAGCGGACCGTCCGCTGATCATATCGTTGAGCAGCCTAGCCGCCTCATGTCCGACGCGTTGCGTGCCGGTGTCGACACTTGTCAGCTTCGGCCGGGCGAGTTGACAGAGCAGTTCGTCGTTATCGACGCTGATAACGGCGATTTCCTCTGGTACGCGTATATCGGCGAGTTGGCAGGCCTCGGCCATGGTCCAGCCGGCGGTATCGGTATGAGTGAACAGGCCGACGGGTTTGGGCAGGCTGGTGAGCCACTTCGCCATTTCCGTTTCGACGCCGGGGTTATTCAGCCAGGTCTGGAACGGGGGGAATTTGAAGTAATGTTGGCAGGAGAATCCTTCCTGATGGAGTTGCTGTTCATAGCCGAGTTGGCGTTGAGTGGAGTAGTATGTTCCGGGGTGTCCGCAGAAGGCGAACGCCCTGGCTCCGAGTCTCAGCAGATGATCCGCGGCCATTTGTCCGACCTTGATATTATCCGTAACGACCATGGGCACGCGGGTGGGCGGCAGCATAGCGGAGATATTAACGGCGGGGATACCTGTCCGAACCAGCGCGTTGTCCTGGCGTTTCTGATGAAGTCGGACGATTACACCATCGAATCGGCCGAGCACCCGGCGATCGTAGCGTGGCGGAGAATCGCGGAATTGAAGATGTACGGTCCAGTCGAGGTGTTCGCGGGCATAGTCGGCGATCCCCTGTATGATCGACCGGCTGTATCCTGTATCGAGCGTGATGAAAACCGCAATGTGTCGATGCTTGTTCGCCATGTTCGTTTCCGATCCCGTCAGGGGATGCAGCTTCTGGTAGTAAGCATCTTCCGTTGGATTAAATATGATACAATATTTACTGATTTATGTAAACCCCCCTATATCCCGGCGAGTAGAATATTGTCAGGAAAAGGGGATGAACGTCGCCGGAACGATAAGGTTATTCTGTCGATATTCACTCCGGGACGGCCTCTTTTCACGAGGAGAAATTTCGTGATTTTCAAGTTATCGGGCATTTTGTATTTATTCAGGACGGGGAGTTTGATTTTAATAATGATTGCGGCCTCCGCGGCGTCCGGTCAGGACATCGGTCACGCTTTCACCTACGCTGAATCCCAACTCGGTGACGCGGTGGTTGAAATCAATAACGACGCCACACGCCATCCCAGGCGTACGTATTTCGGGTCGGGCGACTGGGAGACGTTCGGCCACGGTGACTGGACCAGCGGGTTCTGGAGCGGCTGTTTGTGGAAGATGTATGAGCGGACGGGCGTTTCCAACTGGCGTCAGGAGGCCGAGAAGTGGACGGCAGATATTCTACCCGAGCAGTACCGTACCGGCGACCACGATACCGGTTTCATCATCATGAGCAGTTTCGGGAACGGTTACCGTCTCACGGGGCGAGCGGACTACAAGCCGGTGATTCTTACGGCTGCGAATTCGCTGTCGACGCGGTTCAACCCGACGGTCGGCTGCATCAAGTCATGGGAGATGCACACGTATCCCGTGTGTATTGATAACATGATGAACCTGGAGCTGTTGTTCTGGGCGTCGAAAAACGGCGGGGGACAGCACCTTTACGATATGGCGGTGAGCCATGCTGACAAGACGATTGATAACCATGTGCGTGTCAACGGCAGTACGTATCACGTAGTCGACTATAATCTGGACGGGACGGTACGAGCGAAATTTACCGGTCAGGGTGCGACGAACGAATCGACGTGGTCGCGAGGGCAGGCATGGGGATTATATGGTTTTACCATGACGTATCGTGAAACGGGATTACAGCGATTCCTTGATACCGCCGTATCCCTGGCCGATTATTTTGTCGATCATCTGCCTGTCCAGAGCAATCCCGGCGACGATTACATTCCATATTCTGATTTCGACTATCCGGTGAAGAAAGACGCATCGGCGGGTGCAATTGCCTGCGCGGGGCTTATCGAGCTGGACCAATATGTCACCACGGACAAGTATCGAATTGCAGCGGCGCACATACTGGAGGATCTGACCGGATCGGGCTACCTGACAGAGGGGAAGTCCAATCCGGTCTACAGCTCGATACTGAGCCGGGCGACGGAGCGATACGGCGACGACGAGCGTGGTTTGATTTACGCGGATTATTATCTGCTTGAAGCCATGCTCCGCTACGGGACAGTGCCCGAGCCGCCGTCGAACGTGACGGCCACGGCTGTCAGCAGTTCAGAAATCCACCTCACCTGGCAGGATAACTCCGATGATGAGACATCGTTCATCATTCAGCGTAAACCCTGCCAGGGCGACAACAACTGGAGCACCGTCGGAGAAGTCGATCCCGGTGTGACCACCTATACTGATACCCAGTCAATTCATGGATACGTGCAGTACACCTATCGTATCGGAGCAGATAAGCAGGATTAGGCACCCATTCAACGGTCCAACAACGTATGATCGTGTCTTCAGGTAAGGTAATAATCCAGACATCCCCGTAAAGCTTGACGACTGTCATGACGTCGTTATGCCTGATCCTGCTTTTATAAATAGGGTTGCAAGTCAAAAGGGCGCGTGAAATGCCGTCGATATGAGTTGATATCAGGCGTGGCGTTTACTTTTAAAGGTGTTTTCTTATAAGTGGAGTACACTTATCGTGTCGGTGCTTATCTGAATCATTAAACATTCTCGCAGAAATGTTAAACTCGATTCTCAGGTTTTATCCTGATTGATGGATAATTTACCAAAGGCGATACGGCTGCTGTTTCACAGACCGAGGGTCGGTGGGTGCGGGTAAAATACAACACGGCTGGTGAGGGACATACGGATTCACCGGCACGGGTATCGAGGTTCACATCCAAACAAGCATCTGGAGGAAAGGAAAATGTATTCATCAAGCAAGCGGCTCGTTCCGGGCCTGGTTGTTGTGTGCATGCTGACGGTCACTTCGCGTGTGATGTATGCTTATGACTGGCAGGACCAGCCTGAGAAGGCGGCGATCATGCTGGTGCACGCACATCCGGACGATGAAGGTATTTATTTCGGTGGTGCGATTACGTATTACTCGGTGTGTCGGCAGTTGCCGATGGTGGTCATCTGCATGACGAACTGGGATGTGCCGCACCGTGTGGAGGAGTTGAAATGCGCCATCTGGACGTATGGACTACGCAATCCGCCGATATTCGCGCCGTTCGCTGACAGTTGTCTGGGCCAGGATCTTCAGTGCTGCTGGGATCATTGGGGCGGCAAGGACAACGCGGTGCGGTACCTGACCGAACAGGTCAGGCGTTATAAGCCGGACGTCATTCTGTGCATGGATTTCAACGGTGAGTACGGCCATCCGAACCACATGGGTGCGGGTATTGCGGCCGCCGATTCGTTTTTCGCCGCTCCGGATCCACAGCGTTATCCCGAGCAGTTGAGTACGCTCGATACCTGGCAGCCGAAGAAGTGTTACGTGCATCTTCATTCGACGAATCCGGTATGGCATGACTGGGATATCACCTGTGATGCGTTGAATGGCTTGAACACGCGTGAAGTGACTGACCAGGGTCTGGCGTGTCACGTCAGCCAGGGTGAGAAGCACGTCAATCTCGGACCGTGGGACGCTCGTCAGTGGGGGTTGTACGGCACGGTGGTCGGGCTGGATACGTATGACAGCGACTTCATGCAGAATATTGATACGAGTATTTATTATGAAGGTGTCCCGACGAATCTGCAGGCTGTTATGGTCAATCAGCAGGTCGCGTTGTCATGGCAGGACAATGCGGAGAGTGAATCGGGTTATGTCGTTCAAAGAAAGCCGTACGGCGGTCAGGACGGATGGCATGATATCGTCAGCCTCGGGCCGGATTCGACGAGTCATACCGATACGTCAACGTTGCATGGCATGGTGACGTACATGTACCGGGTGGGTGTCGTGCCTGGGTGGTGAATCAGTGAATGGAGGGCGGGCGTGATATGCATATATTTTTGGCGTTTTTCACAGGCAACCCTGATGGATCGGGATTGCCTATGCCACCCGGCGTTGGTGGAATGAAGCAGGGAGGCAATGAGGCGGTGAAGGAGAAGGCCATGAATCTGGTTGCAAGACAAGAGGCGTTTAAGCGTTGGTAGTTTGTGTGCATAAGCTGCAAGTTTGTTTGTCGGTCGGCAAGATATTGCACGGACTGGTGTCCGTGCACCGGGTGGGGCTTGGGGGAGTGGTAGGGAGTGGTGGTGGTGGGGGTGGAGGTGGCGAAATGGGGGTGAGAATCTGTTACATTAACGCGGCATGGACCGGAAGCTGAATGAAGTTGTTATAGTAGGTGGTGGTGCGGCGGGGTTGATGGCGGGCGTGTTTGCGGGTGTGAGTGTGGGTGTGGGGGCAGGTTTGGGTGGGGGTGGTAGTGTGTTGATTGTGGATGGTTCCCGTCGGCCTGGAGTGAAGATACGGGTATCGGGAGGTGGGCGATGTAACGTGACGAACCAGGTTGTTACGCCGGGGGATTATCGTGGTAGTAAGCCGAATCAGATCAGGAAGGTACTGCTGACGTTTCCGGTCGAGCAGACCATTGCTTTTTTCGGGTCGATCGGCGTGAAGTTGAAATGTGAGCAGGCCGGCAAGCTGTTTCCTGTGACGGATCAGGCGGGTACTGTTCTGGATGGTCTGATGCGTTCGGCAGCGGAAGCGGGCGTGAAGATAAAGGCTTCGTGTAAAATCACGTCGATCGAGAAGTCCCGTGACGTCGGCGGGTTTGTGCTGAGTACAGGCAGTGGTGATGTGATAATGGCGAGGAAGGTCATTCTGGCGACGGGCGGTTTGAGTCTGCCGGATTCGGGAAGTGACGGGACGGGATTCCGGCTGGCGTCATCACTGGGCCATTCGGTAACAGAATGTCATCCGGCATTGGTGCCGCTGGTGTTAGCGGGGGGATGCCGGCTGCGACAGTTGTCGGGTGTGAGTCTGCCGGTGAAGCTGCGACTCAAGGCGTCAAGCGGCAAGGTCATTGCAGAAACGTGCGGTCAGATGCTGGTGACACATTTCGGTGTGAGTGGTCCTGCAGTTCTGGATATCAGCAGGTACTATTGTAAGGCGGTGGGGATGGGGCAGCGGGTATTGTTGGTTGCGAATCTGGTGGGGGACCATGACAGCCGGTCGATGGATGCGTTGTTGTTACGTGAGACTGTCGATCATCCACGCCAGAGAGTGAAAGCGTTACTTCGCAGGTTGCTGGTACACCGGCTGGCGGAGGTTATATTCAAGTTTGATTTGCGGATCGATCCAGAGACGACGTTATCGCATCTGTCGCGAGATGATCGTCGTAATCTTGTTGAGCTTTTGACGAGTTATGAGTTGCCGGTGACGGGCAGCCGAGGCTATGACCACGCCGAGGTAACGGCGGGTGGTGTTCCGCTGGATGAGCTGTCTCTGCATACGCTCGAGTCGCGGTACTGCCCGGGTCTGTACCTTTGCGGCGAGATGCTGGATGTAGACGGCCGGTTGGGCGGATTCAATTTCCAGTGGGCGTGGAGTACCGGCCGACTGGCAGGCCTTGGCTCCAGCAGTTAACCCCCCCCC
>CAYRND010000189.1:0-5987 GCA_964425365.1 uncultured Phycisphaeraceae bacterium | reverse complement strand
ACGTAAGCGTCTTTATATTATAGGCTTACAGCTTAAGTTCATGCCATTCGGGACAACACAGAATAATTCTTCAAACAATGTCCAGTGTCTTTTTTCTGTCCAAATGTGTTCGCGGCGTTGCATGCTACCCAAATCGGAATTTAACGCTACATGGTTATTTAAAATGCTCCAGCCGAGGGCTCGTCTGCTGTCATGGTCTTGGATCACTATCCTAATTGTTATCCAATTGGGAGACGTTACCACCTTAAACTTTCGCCTGGTTTTTGGGGGCCACGCTCTGTCTTATCGACAGGCCAGAAGCCATTGGGATTCGGCATCAGAGAATGAAGTGGAGCCCTATTGGCCACATAGGTCATTGAAGCGGAACTGTTCCCCCGGTGAAATGCAGTGCCTCGATGCGGTCGGTCTCGAGGTTCCACTTGACCTTCTCGGCTCGGATATCGATCAAGCGGTCATCTTCTGAAATACTGACCTGTCCGCCGGGCTCGGACCAGAGGTAGACCTCACGGTCGGACGCGTTATAGCGGAGATGGTCGGTGTTCACGGTGCGGTCATCGTGTATGAGTCGCACGGCGTGGTCGGCCTGGATTATTTTGATTTCAGTTCGGCCGTCCTCATCGCCTGTCTGCCATCCACTGAGCCCGCCGGTCTCATCGAGGTCGGCCAGGAGCGACCGGCAATCCAGTTGAACAATTGCCGCTGGCCGGCCGGCCTCTGTCGGCGGACGGTGGATCATCTGTACAGCCCGTTCGATGAGCATATCATTGTTGCTCGCATCGAGTGTGAGCCGGCCGTCCCAGAGGAACAAGGTTGCGCCCCGTCCGGAGAACTGAACGGGCCGGTCGACCGGCCGGTAAAGGGGCGAGTAATCATCATCCGCTTCCTCGCGTCCTGCAGGCGGGTAATCCTCGACCAGCATCCGCCCGGTGCCGGTCACCTTGAGCTGCTGCGAACTACGATCAAACGTCATTACCGGTCCTTCAAGATGCAGGCGTCGAAGTGCATCGTCAGGGTCATCCGTATCGTTGACGGCCCTGCCTTCGAAGACGACCTTATCCCTGGCGGTCAGTTTCTTGAGTGACTGCCCCGCCCGACCACTTCGTTTTGACAGGACATCTGACCCGGGCTCCCCGGGTCCCGTGATTTCTGCTTGATTACCACCGTCATCCACAGCCATATCATCGAATTCGAGGATCAGGTTCCCGCAGGTCAGGCTCGTCAGCTCGGAGGGCGACCTTGTGGCACATCGCACGTTACCCGCGAGCACTGCCACGCCGGTCTGATGATCGTAATTCATAGCATCAGCCCAGTCCGCTGCGAGTTCCGTCACGCCAGGTGAAGTATCGCCGTCATTCTGATTATCCCGATCCGGCTGCAACTGCATCACCAGTCGTCCTTGGCCGGATACGTGCACACTGCTGTCATTACGGTTCAAGACAAGCTGCCTGCCCATAATCGTCCCGTCAGGCCTGATCAGGCACGCCTCACCACCGCGGCCGGTGCCGAATAATTCAAGCCGACCGGCATCGAGATCGACCGCCATTCGATCACCCGCCAGATCGACGTTATGTTCGTCAAGTTGTACATAAACATCTTCGGCCGCGTGAATGGCACGGATTTGAAAACCCGTTTGAACGTCCGTCACGTCACGTGCATTTTCGTCCAGCGGCACTGTTGGGTCTTGCGGCTTATCCGTATCGGCGAGTGTGACGGCGGCGGTCTGATTGATCTGCGTGTGAGCTGTTGTTGTATCAACCGAGTCCGGTGAAACGGCCGTGTTAACGAGTTGGTCCACTTCCGCTGCGGTTACCACTTCATGATGGGCATCGGTATTTTCGTGTGCGGCACCGGCGCTTTCATCCGGTTCATCCGCCGCGATCACTTCCATGGACTGCGCCCACAAGGTAAGCCCCTTCTGCCAGGCAACGACGTCTCGCTCGGCGGTGAGCATAACCGGTGATCGCCCGTCATCCGACACATCACCGGCGAACACCATATTCAACTGCTGCGACTGGATGGTGATATTCTCCTCGGGCAATCGTCCCCTGGCGGATACCAGGACATCACCAAGTGCATCGATGAACTGCGGCTTGTCTGAACCGCCTGTTCGCGGGTCGTCGAATGTGATCGCCAGTTGGACGGCGTTCAGATCGAACATGTCATGACGTGCGATCACATCGCCGTTGAACACGGCCGTTCGCAGATCGCCGAGTTGGTTCATCCTGTCAAAGCCGTCCGGTTCAGTCGCGTCGTCATCGACAACTATGTCGGAACGGTCGTAGAACGTCAGGTCCAACTGCTCGGACCATTCTATTTGAAGACCTGCGGGCAATGCCCTCTGATCGTGCGAATGTGTCGAATCGAGGTCATCCGATTCGTGTACGATCCCCGGGCCGAGGACCGTCACACGACGGCGATTCTGATCGACCTCGATATGCCTGGCGCTGAGCCGCCCCATTCTGGGCGATTCGATGGTCATGGGTATCAGCTCGCTTGCCGATGCTCGGAACCGTTCGATACCGCTGGTGTATTCGACTTCCGCAGCTTCGATCGTTTCATCTCGCCAGGTCCGTATCCGCACCGGCTGCGTGAGGCCGACCAGCCTGACCTGCATATCGTCCGGTCCATCGAGTTCCGTCGGCGGACTGATCACCGGATCGATCATCAGCCGGCCGGTCCATTCGACGATCAGGTCTTCCGGGCCGTATGACATGAGTGATTTATCATCCGCGGTCTGCGTAGCGGCAAAAACACCTGCCAGTATCGCCTGCACGGCGTGATACAACGGCCGGCCGGGTGCCAGCATAAACGTCATATTTTCTGAAGGGCACGCGGAAGCATCGGCCTGATGTAACCGCAGATCGGTCAGCGTTCCGGCTTCACGGCCGGAATCATCAGCACTCGAGCCGTCGGGCAGTTGGAAGACTACTTCAAGAATATCCGCATGCATCTCGATCCGGCCGCGGGCGTCGTGTACATGAACACGGTTAAGGAACCTCGCCAGGTAATATTGCGACTGCCGGTCGGACGACCCGTCGGCCGAGTCGGAAGCCGGAGCTTCGCCGTCAACTACCACGGATTCCGTCGGTGCTTCTCCGTGAAGTGTGGATTCATTTTTTATCCGCGGTCCGGAACGATGCGAGTTGTCATGATCACGTGGAGCCGTATCGCCGGCGTATTCACGGCGGGTTCGCTGAGGCTTGAACCGAAGCGATCGCCCGCGAAAGACCTCGAGATGCTGAATGCGATGGCGAAGCTGGTTGTATTCCAGGCTCAGCCCACTGCCGTAGAAGTCAACGTCCGGTCCCGTCAGTCGTACGGGTCCGAGGCTCTCGATCAGGCCAAGTTCCATATCGAAATTCGCATGATCGAGAAAAACCCGCAGGTCGACCCGTTCGTCGTTTTCAAAGTCGATCTGGCCGCCGTGCTCACCGGTGAAGAGGGAAAGCACCACATCATGATGAAAGGCGCCGCTTCGCGGCTGATTATCCGGGGCAATGATCGTGGCATCGTCCGAGCGGATTTCGAGTACCTGGTGAGGCTGGACATAAATCCTGGCCACGGGTTCGATGACATCGAGCACGCCTTGCGGCTTGGGGTCAAGTCGCTGGTACGTCAGTACGGTCAGCGGATCATCATTGAAGCGATGAATACCCCGCTGGATATTTTTGAACGGCTGCTGGCGTTTGATATCACCAGTGAACGGCGACTCGTCTGCGAGAGGGGTGGGAATGTTATCAAGGGTATCGTATTCGACCGGGCCGGGTTCAGGCCGCGAGCCGACCGGCTGCTCGACGAGAATGGACATCAGCAGCACCAGCCCGGCCACGAGAATCGCACATAAGACGACCAGGAAACGTTTGAGCATGTACCCCAGTTTCGAGCTTTCACCCTCGGGTTGCAAGTATAGCGTCAAGGCAGCAGCGGATAATTTCTGATACACTGGCAGTTCAGCCCCAGTCACCCGCCAGGAGCGTCCGGCGGGACTGGCGATTCGCATCACAATGTAAAACAACCATTTACGATTCAGGTGGACAGATGATCGGCACAATATTCAAAGCGTATGACGTGCGGGCGACCTACCCCGAGCCGCTCGACGAGGATGCGGCGTGGAAGGTCGGCTATGCGGCCGGCCAGTTCTTTTACAACCGGCACGGCGGCCGGCCTGGAACGGTTCTTGTCAGCAAGGACATGAGACCGCACTCACCCGGGCTTGCCCAGGCACTAAGCGACGGCATCCGTGCGGCGAATATGAATGTGATCGACCTGGGAATGTGTGATACCTCGTTCATGTACTTCGCCATCAACCACGTCGATGCCGTTGGCGGCGTGCAGACGACGGCCAGCCACAATCCGATGAACTATAACGGGTTCAAAATCAGCGGCGAGCAGGCGAAACCCGTCGGTGCCAATACCGGTTTGAAGGAGATACAGCAGATCGCGGAATCGCTTGATGGGGGACGCCGGCCGATTATGGGTTCGTACGAAGAGGTCGACCTATGGCATGAATACCGCCGGCATATACTCGGGTTCCTCGATCCACTGTCACGTAGAATCAAACTTTTCGTCGATGCGTCGAACGGCATGGCGGGGAAACTGGTCCCGAAGGTCTTCGACGGCGTCGATAATCTGGATATCATCCCGCTGAACTTCGAAATCGGTGGCGCGTTCGCCCATGAGCCGAACCCGCTGATCGCCGAGAATATGATCCCGACACAGAACGGTGTCCGGCAACACATCGCCGACCTGGGCGCCTGCTTCGACGGCGACGCCGATCGGTGCATGCTCGTCGATGATAAGTCGCAGCTGATCGGCTGCGATCACCTGACGGCCTTGTTTTGCCATCATTTCCTGAAAATCGAACCCGGCTCGAACATCGTTTACGATCTGCGATCGAGCAAGGTAGTCGAGCAGACGATCCGTCAGCTCGGCGGGCGGCCAAACCGCAGCCGGGTCGGCCACGTGTTCATGAAGGCCGTACTCCGAGAAACCCAGGGTATCTTCGGCGGTGAGTTGTCGGGTCATTTCTACTTCCGCGATAACGCCTTCGCCGACTCCGGTGCAATCACCCTGGCGGTATCCTTAACCGTGCTGAACAACAACCCCGGCAAGTCCATCAGTGAACTGATCGACCCGTTCCGTATTTACCCCCAATCAGGCGAGATCAACTTCGAGGTCGAAGATAAAAAAGGTGTCATGCAGTCGCTCAAGACCAAATACGACTCGAAGGCTCGTATCGATGAATTGGACGGCGTAACGATCGACGCATTCGACAACCTCGGCTGGTGGGTGAACGTGCGTCCGAGCAACACTGAACCACTGCTCAGACTCAACGCCGAGGCGAAGGACTCTGAGATGCTGAAAGCGATTCTGGCGGAACTGACACCGCAACTCGGCAAGCCGGCCGAGGGCCATTGATTTATCAACACATCCAACAGACCAGGTTGTTGATTGTGCCATTCCGGCCGCGATAGGGAAATGCCGGGAGCAGCTTATTATTACCATGGCTGCTTGAGAGTCGGCGGCAGGAAGGTTGCGACCTGTTAGTATTTCATTGAATTGCCTTAAAGGTGCAGTTATGAACATGAATGCTGAAACCTGGAATGATCGCTCAGACAACTTGGCGAACGATTTGATTACCACATGGATATTGAAATCCTGATCGCGGGCGGGTCTGCCGGATTGATCACAGGATTGCTGAAAGGTGATCTAACCACACAGGACTGCGATGTCATTGCTTATACACCCGGGCATGCATGGTGTGTTCTGGAGTCGCCGGCCGCCGAGATTGCTGCCGAAACCGGCTTGTATGAAAAATGGCTCAATAGCGATATGCAAGTCCGTCTTGATATCAATATGCTGCCCGCCGGTTGGTATATGCGACGTCGGTTAACAGCTCATTATGGAGACCTGCGACAGGCATTGGACAATCTTATGGTTCATCCGGATCTTGCGTAGGTAGAACTTGAAAAAGTGTGGACATGCCT
>CAYRND010000188.1:0-6004 GCA_964425365.1 uncultured Phycisphaeraceae bacterium | reverse complement strand
GCTCAAAATCTTCGCCCTGCATGAATCTACCTACGCTTTAGTCGGATGAACCAAATATCTTATACCTAATCCGATTCACCTGGTTGCGGCCATCAGCCTTACTGAGAAATCAGTTTCTCTCTAAGTGCCAGAGTGAACCTTCCGGCTTTGCCGTTACCAATCTTTTTCTGTTCGACCTTCGACACCGGCAGAGCCAGCCAGCTCGAATTCGTGAGAAAAACCTCATCCGCATCGAGCAGATCATTGATATCCAGCATTCGCTTGTGGACCTCGATGCCCTCCGCTTCAGCCAACTCCATCACCGCCGCACGTGTGACACCCGGCAGTACCGGGGCGGGTAATGCGCCCTGTGCCTCCTCCCCGCGGGCGATCGGCGTCAGGAGGGCGCCGTTTTTGACAATGAAAATATTACTTACCGCTCCACCCGCAAGGTGATTGCTGATATTCAGCCAAAGCGTCTCGCCGGCACCCGCCGATGCGGCCATACGGAGCGACCTTAACCTTGCCCAGTAGTTCAGCGTCTTATGCCCGGCCAGCGGATCGAACGGATTCGCACACGCACCAGTGATGGTGACCATAATCCCGCTTTCAAAATGCACCGGGTTATATACCGTCGGCTCGGTGATACTCACCATCACCGAAAGCGGCGGCGGCCGATCGCCCTGATCACGGAGCAGCGACACTGCGCCCGCGGTCAGGGTCAACCGGATTCTCGCGTTATCCATACCGTTCTTTACCAGAGTCAGCTCGACCGCCTCTTTCAATGACGCGGTATCCAGTTCCCGCGCAAGCCCCAGAATCTCGGCCGACGCGGCCAGACGCGACAAGTGCTTGTCAAGCCCGAAGACCCGACCGTTCCTCGCCGCCATTGTCTCGAACAGCCCCACGCCGTGCATCAGCCCGGCGTCGTCCGCAGGAATCGTCGCATCCGCCTGTTCAGTCATTTCACCGTTAATGTAGTAGTACATTGGCTTTACACGCTCCTTGACGGTGGCACCGGGGCAATCTTCGGCCAGTTGCCTTTTTACAACGAAAAGCTTATCATACTTGGCTCAACAAGGGGCGATGCACGCCCGACTTGATTAGAATAGAACAGCGCTTTAAGCGAGTGAGCCCATGAAGAAGGACATTCATCCCGAATACCGACCCGTCGTCTTTCAGGACGTTTCGGCGGATTTCGCCATTCTCACACGTTCGACCATCAAGAGCAACGACAAGGTCAAGTGGTCTGACGGCAAGGAGTATCCGCTGGTCAAGGTCGATATCACCAGTGCCTCACACCCGTTCTTCACCGGCAAACAGAAGTTCGTCGATACCGCCGGCCGGGTCGAGAAGTTCCAGCGGAAGTTCGCGGGCGGATACTTCGGCAAAAAGAAAACCAAGTAGGGTACTTAATAAAGAAATCGCGGCCGAGCTTATCTGGCTTGCCGCGTTTTTCTATGCGCTGTCAGTGTGACAGACGCAAGCATACAAGATATCTGATAACCTGTCATCACAGGCTGGCCGTGTCAAACTATTATCAGTGTTAACAATCATTATGGCGCAACACTCCGAACTATATGACAAAGTGATTGTGAGGCTGAAAACACTGGCTGATCAGTTCGACCAGCTTGAACGTGAGCTGGCCGATCCCGCTATTATTGCCGATCATGAGCAGATCAGAAAGCTCAGTGTGAAACGTGCCGCCATCGAGCCGCTGGTCAGCAGTTACAGGGCCTATCTGCGCCTGGCAGATGAAATCGAGCAGCATCAACATCTTATCGCCGATCAGACCGATCCGGAGTTGAGTCTGCTCGCTCGTTCGGAGCTTCCGCAACTGGTGGAGCAGGCCGAGTCGCTGCTCGATCAGATCACCAGCGACATGGTTACCGCCGATGACCGTGCGGTGGGATCGGTGATACTCGAGATCCGCGCCGGCACGGGCGGCGACGAGGCCGGGCTGTGGGCCGGTGACCTGCTGGCGATGTACCAGCGTTACGCAACGTGTGCGGGGTGGCAGTTCGAGATGCTCGATCTGGCGCCAGGTGAGCACGGGGGTATCCGGCAGGCGGTGGTTACTTTGAAAGGCCCGGCCGTCTGGCAGGGGATGGGGTATGAAGGGGGCGTCCACTGCGTCAAGCGCGTGCCTGCCACTGAATCGCAGGGCAGAATCCACACCTCGACCGCCACCGTGGCGGTACTGCCCGAACCAGAACGTCTCGAAATCGATATTCCCGACGCAGATGTCGAAATCCATATTACCACCGCACAGGGCCCCGGCGGTCAGAACGTCAATAAAGTGGCCACCGCGGTCCATATGGTCCACAAACCCACCGGGATCGAAGTGCGAATGCAGGAGACGAAAAGTCAGCACCAGAACCGCGAAAAGGCCTGGCAACTTCTCCGCGCCCGCGTTTATGATTACTACCAGCGTGAGAAAGACAGTGAGCGAGCCGACAGCCGGCACAAGATGATCGGGTCTGCACAGCGCAGTGAGCGTATTCGAACCTACCGCTGGCGAGAAAATATCGTCGTCGACCACCGTATCGGCCAATCGTTCAACCTCCAGACCACACTGGAGGGCAACTTGACACCCTTGGTGGAAGCATTGATCGCCGAGGACCGGGCCAAACGGTTGGCTATGCTGTAACAAATCAGTGGATGGATAGCCGGAGTGAAAACGGGAGATGGCGTCTGTTTGGAAGGTTGCAGGTTGTAAGGTTTATCAAGTATTTTGTATCGTTGATGAAACGGAATTCGTGGTGTATCCGGGCGTTATTGCAATGCAGGTTACAGGCACCAAGTTGAAGACCAGGGATCGCTTAAAATCCTGCGATCTGATAAACCAGCGTGTTTTAGCTGAGTATGAACAAATTCCGCCCTTATTTCCGATAACAGAGAAGTGAAACGAACGTCGAACGTCCTTCTCGCCGTGGTGCTGGTGTGTGCCCTGGTGTGTGTGGCGGATTACTGCCATGCCGCCGGCGGGTTGTACAATTCCCGGACCCGGCGGCTTGTGGCGAAATACGACTTCGAGGAAACCGATGAACAGGGCCGGAAGATCGGCTACGGCCATCCCATGCCGAAGCACTGGTATGCCATCGGTCGAAATCCGCTTACGCGAGATCCGAATTTCCATCGACAGGACATCCACCGTCAACTGATCCACCGGCCGGGTTTCCCGCATTACGCTGAGGTCGGATTCGACAGTACCCAGGTGCATGGCGGCGACTTCAGCCTGCATCTCGGTCTGAATGGCGGCAATGCGGGTACGTTTCTTGAAGTCGGTGCACTGCCTGTTGTACCGAGCAGTGATTACCTTGTTACTGCACATGTCATGACAAAGGAACTGGATTATGCCAGTGCGGGTATGACCGTGTATTTCGTCGACGATCAGGGCCGGCTGATTCCCGAAAGCATGCGTCGGACGGAGCTGGTCCAGACCGGCGGCAGGTGGCTGCCGTTCTCGTTGAAACTTCAGGGCGATTACCCCGGCGCGGTGTGGATCGGCATGGAGCTTGAACTGCTGCAGCCCGAGCCGGTATCCGATCACCCACTGGGCGAGCAGCAGGTTCTGTTCCAGGATATTCATGGTGGCGCCTGGTTTGATGATATCAGCGTCTGGCAACTTCCCCACGTTGAGGTGGTGACCCAGAGCAGGGTAAATATCATCCGCATGCCGCTTCGTCCGAAGCTGACGATCCGCGTGAAGGACCTATCGGGCCAGCGTCTCCATGCTGATGTCGGCTTGTACGATCATAACCTCAGGCAGGTCGGCCGCATCAGCCGGAAGGTCGGCGACGGCGCACCGAACTGGTGGGAGTGGGAGCCGGACCTGCCCGGATTCGGCTGGTACCTCGTCGATATGCAGGTTTTCGAGAAAGGCGACCGGCGCGAGTCGATACCGAACCAGGCGGGAAGTGGTGTTGGGGTGGGAGATGACAGAGCTGGAAGTGTACGTGGGGGAAGTAGTGGGGAAGGTAGTGGGGGAGATAGTGGAGGGGAGCTGGTTCGTACGTTCGGGGCGTTTCTCTGGTTGCCGAAGGGTCCGGAGACCTCGACACCTGACCGCAACCGTTTTTCGCTGGTGGCTGACAGTATCAAGGACGAGGAATACTTCAAGCTTTTGCCGCAACTGCTGGATTCGACATCGCTGAAGGCGATTGTGATCAGTCCGTGGCGTGAGGACCATCGTCTATCCGAGATGGAATACGAGCAGAAGCGTCTGAGCAAGCTGCTCCAGCCGCTGATGTCGGTCGGCAGGCAGATGACAATGGCATTGACGCCGCTGCCGATGGAACTAGCACAGAGCCGCGCGGTCGATCCATCGCGAACACTGGCCGCGTTGTCCGGCCCGCCGGAGCTTTGGGTGCCGTACCTGGCGCCTGTTCTTCGGCGTCACGGCCAGCAGGTACAGCAGTGGCAGCTCGGGTCGGTCCTCAAGCCCGAGGCGGTTTATTTCGAGGGTCTGCCCGAGATCATCGAGCGTATCCAGACCGAGTTTCTCGGGCTGGCGCCTTATCCGACACTGCTTCTGCCCTGGCGACTCGATCAGTCGAGGCCTGCGGGTTTGCCGGAGTCGCTGATCTACGCCGTTGATGTACCCGTTTCGGTCATGCCGGAATACTTCGACGACTACCTGGAGGAATGGCAGTCGCCTGCGTCGTCGGTGTGGCTTTACCTTCGCGAGCCAGCGGCGGACGAGCTGTCGCACCGTCAGCGGATGATCGATCTTGTACTGCGGATGCTCTACGCGTGGCGCAACGAGGTGGACGGCATGGCGATCGCCGATTTGTGGACCGAGGCGGTCGAGCGTCGGAAATCGCTTGTGCCCGATCCTCTGCTCGGTGTGTTTTCGAATACTGCGCACCGGCTGGCGAACCGCCGCATGATCGGCTGGTTGCCGCTGCGTGAGGGACTCAAGTGTATGATCTTCGACGGCGAGGCGGGCGGTATGCTTGTCGCGTGGAACCGGAGCACGGCCGACAGTGTCGCGTACATGAACATGTACCTCGGGGAGCAGCCTGTGGTCGTCGATGTGTGGGGGAACCGGACGGTATTGAAGGAGGATGCCCACGGCCGACATTACGTGAAACTCGATAAACTGCCGGTCTTCATCGAGCAGATCGATCCTGAGCTTGCGGTCTTCCGGTCGAAGTTCACGGTCACGCCGGAGTTCATTCCATCGATGCAGATGGCGCACAAGCGAGTGATCACACTGGAGAATCCCTGGCCGCGTACCATCAGCGGCAGTCTGCTGTTGACCGGACCTGAGGATTGGATGATGCAGCCTGATATGCACTATTTCTCGATCCCCTCGGGCGGCGAGCTGACGTTGCCGCTGACGTTGTCGTTTCCCGTTTCTGAAGTCGCGGGGTTCAAGTATCTTACTGCGGAGTTCGATTTCATTGCGCACAAGCATTACAAGGTCGACATGGGTTCGCCGATGGAGCTGGGATTGCAGGACGTCGAGTTCCAGGCGACGATGGCGATATTGCCCGGCAAGAAGCCGGGGATGGAGGATGTGTATGTGAACTGCGTGATCACGAACACCGGTTCGGTGAACCAGTCGTTGTATGTATACGCATACATCGGCGGTCATCCGAGGCAGGAGCGGTTGGTGGCGCGTATCGAGCCGGGGCAGTCTGTTGTCCGCACGTTCAAATTCGAGAATGCGGGCGAGGCGATCCGCAAATATCCGCTTCGTACGGGTGTTAGGGAAAGCAACGGCCCGGTCCTGCTGAATAAGATTCTTACGCCGGAGGATCCGAGGTGAATGAATGAGGCCAGGTGCTTGAGGGGGGGGGAGTTCAAGGTTGGGAGTAGTTGTTTATAAGGTTGAAGGCAAACGATTTCGGATTTCGGAATTTGCATTGGGGGTCGGGGGTCGGGATCGGGAATCGGGTTTCGAGATTTCGGTTTTTTGTGCGCGTCACGGGACGATCCAATCTGATCCAGTTTGATCCAATTTGTATCCAATTCGAGCCAATGTGATCCAGTTTTTCGTTGTTTTGCGTGTAGATTT
>CAYRND010000187.1:0-6045 GCA_964425365.1 uncultured Phycisphaeraceae bacterium | reverse complement strand
CCCGGGGGCACAGGCAGCAGTTCGTGCATGAACCTTTCTGTTTGTCAACAGCCGATGAAAGCGTTATATCATTACCCATGCCGCTTAACGGACCACGCCGCATTTTCGATGATCATGATGCACTTTACGATGCGCTCGCCGCATCGATCATTACGGCCGCGAACGAGGCAATCGAATCACGCGGTGTCTTTCACCTTGCACTTTCAGGTGGCAGTACGCCCGAGCGGTTTTATATGCACCTTGTGATCGATCCGGACAGTCGTCATTTTCCATGGCGCCGCACGCACCTCTGGCAGGTGGATGAACGTCATGTTTCACAGGATGATTTGAAAAGCAACTTCCGGATGATCCGGGAATCGCTTGTCGATCATGTGCCGCTGCCGGAGGATCAGATTCACCCGATCCCGGTGGATCATTCCGATCCTGCCGGTGCGTATGAACAATCACTGCGTCACCTGATACCAGGTGAGCCGGTACCACAGCTTGATTACATTCTCCTGGGTCTCGGCGAAGACGGCCATACGGCCGGTCTGTTTCCCGGTAGCCCGGCGATCGATGAACGTGACCGGCTTGTGGTTATGAACGACGGCCCGACTGTTACGCCGCCGGCGAGAATCACCATGACCTTCGCACTGATCAATACCGCCGCCATCGCCTCGGTTCTGGTGACGGGCAAACGCAAAGCCGACATTTTAAGGAAGATCAGCAATCAGTTTGAGTACAGCGGCCCGGACCCGGCTCGTCTGCCGATTACCGGTATTACACCTGCATCGGACTCGCTTCACTGGTATATGGATACCGAAGCCGCCGGGCTGCTGGTATAGTGAACGCGGATGATACGACCGAGCGATGATAAAACATTGAACCAGCGGATCATTGAACTGTTTGAAGTTCTCTCGGGCAGGCGATATCGCCGGTGGGTCTGTATCGGCTTGTTACTGTTATTCGCGATGCAGATTCATTCCTATTGGTGGCGTCCCGCCGGTGATGCGACTTCCTACCTGTCGATGGCTCGCAGCATGGCACAGACGGGAAAGATGACCAATCTGGGCAGTGAGAAGCTGTACTATGCACCGGGCTATCCGCTTCTGATCAGTCCCGCTTACCTGTTTTCCGGCAATCCGTTTCTGATTGTCAGCCTGATCCATTTCTGCTTCGCAGCAGTAATGCTTCTCGGTGTACTGACGTGGTTTCGGCGGCACCTTGATGTTCCATCGGCGATATTGTTGACGGTACTGGTTATGGTCAACGTCAATTTATGGCGATATTACCGGCAGCCCTTGAGTGAGACGGCCTTTATCGCGGTATGGCTGATCGGATTGATTGCCATGGAAGAAGTGCGTCGAGCCGGGCCGCCTCTTCGGTTCGTGGGCTGGACGGCGGCCAGCGTGCTGTCTGTTGCACTGTTGTGTCTGATCCGCCATGTTGGCGTGTTTATGGCAGTCGGCGGGTCGATCTGTTACGGGATTGATGCATTGAAGCACCGGCTTTCATGGCAACGTGCGATTATCAGTTCCGGAGTGATCTCGCTATCCGCTGTTGTTGTGGTTGTGAGTCTGATCGGCTATGAAAATGACATGTCGGAATCAGTCGACGGCCGAGAAGGCCGCACTTATCTGAAACAACTGATGAGCCAGGATGATCCCGTATCGACGCTGATGACAGGGATTCATCGACGCATCAACACGACAGGGCGTCTGCTGTTACCCGGCTGTTTCGGGAACTATGCGCAGGATGATGACTGGGCGGATCCCACCATGCTGCTCTACATTCCGGCGGCTGTGATCATAGTGATCGGTGCATACCGCCAGTTCAAGTACGGAGCGGATATTTTTGTACTCACCTCACCGTTCTACATTCTGATTTATCTGTTCTGGCCGTATGGCCAGGGCGCCCGTTTCTTCGTTCCCCTTCTGCCGCTGTTCGTTCTGTTTCTTCGGCGATTTCTTGAACCGTTTGTCCGCCACCGTGAAAGCGTGGTCATGATCCTTATCATCGGGCATCTGTCGGTATCCGTCGGTCAATGGGTGTCGGCATTACCGAAAGCGGCTGAAGCTGATTCCACGTGGCCGCGGCTTGAACTGCTCGCCGAGCCGGTGCGTGAACATGCCGAAGGAGGGGTGGCCTGTTTTGAGCTTGTCGAATATGCACGTCCCATGTTGAGTTACCTGCTGGATGATTATGTTCGCGAGTACCAGCCGGGCGACCGTTTGCCGGATGATGTGATGTGGTTGTACATTCCGACGGGCACAAATCCGCCACCGGCGTTTACGCCGATCATGACAGCGGGCGATATCACGCTGGCAACGAAAATCAGATGAAATCCAAAGCGATTTCACCCGTAGGGGATATCGCTGAAAAGCGGCCGTCAAACGCACCTTGCATTTGACGCAATTCTATCTGAAGGCTAGATTAACCGTTTCTGCCGGTACCCGGAAGAGGGTCATTCGGAAGGGGATTGCCCTCAGGTTCATCTAGCAAGGAGATATGCAATGGCGGTTGAAATACTTCATGAAAAGGATGGCTCACACGATCCACTTAAAGGTAAAACCATAGCAATACTGGGTTTCGGCTCGCAGGGCCACGCCCACGCGCAGAACGGCAGGGACAGCGGCCTGAATATCATTGTCGCCGAGCTTGAAGGCACGGATAACTACAAGCTTGCTGTAGAAAAGGGTTTCCAGCCTGTACCCGCCGATCAGGCCGTCAGGCAGGCGGATGTTTTTCTCATGACACTGCCCGACGAAGTCCAGCCCACGGTTTATGAGAAAGCGATTAAGGCCAACCTCCAGCCCGGCCAGACGATGATCTGCACGCACGGTTTCAATATCCACTACGAGACCATGGTTCCGCCGAAGGATATCAACGTCGTCATGGTCGCGCCGAAGGGTCCCGGCCACGTCGTTCGCAGTGAGTATGAGCGAGGCGGCGGCGTGCCGTGTCTTATCGCCGTCCACCAGGACGCGACCGGCAACGCTCGCGATATCGCCATGGCGTGGACCATGGCCATCGGCGGCGCACGGGCGGGTGTTATCGTGGCGAGCTTCAAGGACGAAGTGGAAACCGACCTTTTCGGTGAGCAGTGCGTGCTCTGCGGCGGCCTGTCGGAACTGATCAAGACCGGATTCGATGTGCTCACCGAAGCCGGTTATCCACCCGAGATGGCCTATTATGAAGTCTGCCATGAAATGAAACTGATTATCAATCTGATCGAGCGCGGCGGGCTGAATTACATGCGGTACTCGGTATCCAATACCGCCGAGTTCGGCGACTACCATACCGGCAAAAATATCATCACCGACCAGACACGCCAGGCGATGAAGCAGGCCCTGGCCGATATCCAGTCTGGTAAATTCGCCAAAACATTCCGCGGCGATTACGAGTCCGGGTTCAAGTGGTTCAAGGAGCAGCGAGAGAAGAACCGCAATCACCCGATCGAAGTCACCGGCAAAAAAATGCGTGCCATGATGCCATGGCTCAATCCGATCGAAATGTAAAGTAAGGAGGCGGGAATATGTTCAACGGAATCTTCAAGGTGCCCCAGCCGGTCAATGAGCCGGTACTCAATTACTCACCCGGCAGCCCCGAGCGTATTGAACTGAAGGCGAAGCTTAAGGAACTGCTCGGCACGAAAACGGAAGTACCGATGGTGATCGACGGCAAGGACGTCACCAGCGGGAGGACAGCCAATATGGTCTGTCCCCATGACTGTCAGCACGTGCTCGGCAGTTACCACCAGGCGGACGCCAACTATGTGGAGAAGGCGATCGCTGCGGCGAACAGGGCCAGGCACGACTGGTCCCGGATGCCATGGGATGCCAGGGCGATTGTTTTTCTGAAGGCGGCGGAACTGCTCGCCGGCAAGTATCGGGCAACGCTCAACGGCGCTACCATGCTCAACCTGAGCAAGACCGCTCACCAGGCTGAAATAGACTCTGCGTGCGAACTGATCGACTTCTGGCGGTTCAATCCGCATTTCATGCAGGAAGTCTACGGCGATCAGCCGCTGTCGACCAAGGGTATGATGAACTACATGGAGCATCGCCCGCTGGATGGTTTCGTGTTCGCCATTACGCCGTTCAACTTCGCTTCGATCGCAGGCAACCTGCCGACGGCGCCTGCGCTGATGGGTAATACGGTGGTGTGGAAACCGGCGTCCAGTGCGGTGCTGCCTGCGTATTTCATCATGCGAATTCTTCAGGAGGCGGGTCTGCCCGATGGTGTGATCAATATGATCCCCGGCCCGGGCTCGACCGTCGGGCCGCCGACGCTTGATCATACCGATCTCGGTGGTATTCACTTTACGGGCAGCACGTACGTCTTCTCGACCATCTGGCTGGCCGTCGGGTCGGATATCCGCAAGTACGTCTGTTACCCGCGGATTGTCGGTGAGACGGGTGGCAAGGACTTCATCTTCGCCCATGTCAGTACCGATATCGATGTGCTGGTGACCGGCCTGGTTCGCGGTGCCTATGAATATCAGGGGCAGAAATGCTCAGCCGCCTCGCGTGCCTACATTCCCGATTCCATCTGGCCGCAGGTCAAGCAGAAATTGCTGGATCAGATCGCCACGATCCGCATGGGCGATATCACCGATTTCAGGAACTTCATGGGCGCCGTGATCGATCGCAATGCGTTCGATACCATCACCGGCTATATCGAATTCGCCAAGAGCAGCTCGGATATGGAAATCCTGGTCGGGGGCGGATACGACGACAGTAAGGGTTATTTCATTGAGCCCACTATCGTGCTCAGCAGCGATCCGAAATCGAAACTCATGGCCGAGGAAATCTTCGGTCCGGTATTGACCATTTACGTGTACCCGGAAAACGAATATCACGAAACACTTGAAATCTGTGATCAGACCTCGCCGTACGCCCTGACCGGAGCCATATTCGCACGCGATCGCGGTGCGATCGTCAAGGCGATGGATATGCTTCGGCACGCGGCGGGCAATTTTTATGTCAACGATAAGCCCACCGGTGCTATCGTCGGTCAACAGCCGTTTGGCGGTTCGAGAGCCTCCGGCACAAACGACAAAGCCGGTAGCTGGCTCAACCTTGAACGTTGGGTCACCCCGAGGACCATCAAGGAAACGTTTCTTCCGCCGACGGAATATCACTATCCATACATGGCCGAGAAGTAGTACGTATCGATGATCGATACCCACTGCCATCTCACGTCGAGAGGACTCTGCCACCGCGTTGATCAGGTCGTACGTGCGGCGATGGACGCCGGTGTCGATCACATGATCTCGATCGGCACCGATCCCGACGATGCGAAACTGGCACTGTCATTTGCGAGAAAATACGAGAACGTTTCCAGTACCGTCGGTCTTCAACCCCACGATGCGCATCGATGGCCGGACAGGGGGCAACTGACCGATGCAATCCTGGAGATCGCTTGTCAGTCCGGCGTGGTGGCGTTGGGTGAAATGGGTCTCGACAATTACTACGACGACCCACCGCTTGCCGAGCAGCGTCGTGTATTTGAATGGCAACTCGAAATGGCGGTCGGTGCAGTCCCGCCCGTTTCACAACTGCCGGTCGTGATACATAATCGTGAAGCGACCGATCTGGTTATCGATATGATCCGGGGCGTCGGACTTGACGGCAGCCGGTTTGTTTTTCATTGCTTCACCGGCACAGAATCCGAACTGGAGCAGATTCTTGCATTTGGAGCGATGGTCAGTTTCACCGGGATCGTCACATTCAAAAACTCGGCCGCACTGTCAACCGCATCCGATCGGGTTCCGCTTGACCGGCTGATGGTGGAAACCGACTCGCCTTATCTCACGCCTGAACCGTACCGTAAAATCAAACCCAACGAGCCGCGGTATGTTACCGAGGTTGCCCGTTTTCTCGCCGGTCGCCGCGGCCTGAGTTTCGATGAGATGGTCGCCACGCTCGATGCCAACGCGAGGCGGTTCTTCAACCTGGCATGACGAGGTAGATACGGATATCAGCAAAGAGGCAAGTAGAAGGCAAGCCCACCGTAAGCGTCCGGCCAACCCACACCCTTGACAGTGTAGAGCAGTGATGATGA
>CAYRND010000186.1:0-6067 GCA_964425365.1 uncultured Phycisphaeraceae bacterium | reverse complement strand
ACCTAAAGGATTCGCCTGAAGGCGAGGGTTTTAAACCCATCGCAGGGACAATAATAGACAAGTTCGGGCAGATCAGTGGGATATGATGGCATGAACCGCAGGTATGTGAAAGTGTGCCCCTGAAGGGGGGATTCCTGACCTGTCCCGATTATTCCAAGCAATAGCAGCCGCGCTATCAATGCGTAAAGTCAGGGTATTCAAGGATTAAGAATATAAGCCGCCGGCAAATCTCTAACGCTGGTTCCAGCAGCTTCCCGATAAGGAATCATATCCAGTGACAGGTTGGTGCAGTAACTGCCTGCATATGGTCGGTGGTAAAATGGTATCAGGGTTAATGCTTTACAATACATGATAAGGTCATGCGACAGGCGATCCGCAGAAACATTCCGAGCATGTTCCATCGCCGGCTGCTTTTACTGCTGCTGGTTACGGTACTTGTCAGTCTTGTGCTGGCGGTTCGGACAGTTCAACTCACGATGGGGAGTATGCATACTCAACGACTGTCGGAGGCGGAGAGTGCCCTTCGGGTACCGCAGCTTATCCCGACGATCCGAGGCCGGATTCTGGATCGCCATGGCCATGTCCTTGCCCAGGACGAGCCGGGCTGGGACGTTGCGGTGGATTTCAGTGTGATTGTGGGATCGTGGGCTTATGACCAGGCGATGTACGCGGCTCGCAGGGACCAGGGCGAATCATGGGCGGAGTTGAGTCCTTATGAACGTGACGCGTTGATCAGTGAATACCGGGGACCCTACGACGAACAGGTCGAGATGCTGTGGCAGACACTGAGTGACCTGGGTCGTATCGATCGCAGTGAGATTGAACGGAAGAAGAACGCGATTCGCCAGCGTATCCAGAACGTCGCCAGTCATTTGTGGGCGATCTGGCGTGAACGTCGGAAACAGGAACTGGATGAGGATGTTCCTCTTGCCAGCGTAGCCAAGCCGATCCAGGAACAGGATCAGGCCCATTCGATTCTGACCCATATCAGTGAATCGACACGTGCAATCATTCAGAGCTTCATTGCGGAGTCGAGTCATGATGATGCCCTGCGGGTCTGGCAGGAGGTCGAAGTGCGTCGGCCGCAGCAGCGGACATATCCGTGGGAGACGCGTACGATACTGATCGATCGCAGTCATATGCCGTCGCCGTTGCGAAGTGACGAGCCGCTGAAAGTGACAGTGGAGGGTGTAGGTATGCACATCATCGGCCGGATGCGTCATATCTGGAAAGAGGATATGGAAAGCGGCCAGATCAATCCGTTTCGTCGCCGTGATGAGCGGGGCAAGTCCGTAACTGATCTGGCGGGTTATCTGCCGGGTGACCTGATCGGCAGTGGTGGAATAGAAAGCGGCTGTGAGTTGCGATTACGCGGCTCGCGTGGCAAATTTGTGAGGCATCTTGATACGGGTTACGAGGACCGCATCGAGCCTGTACCGGGAACGGATGTGCATCTGACGATCGACATCAAGCTTCAGGCCCGGATACAGGCGATTATGGCGCCGGAGTCGGGACTGATGACACTCCAGTCGTGGCAGCATCCTGGTGCGGAATCTGAGGGGCGGCTGGGTCAGCGACTGAACGGATCGGCTGTTGTGCTTGAAGTGGAGACAGGTGAAGTGCTGGCGGCTGTGAGTATGCCACCGCTGTCACAGCGGATGATTCGTGATCAACCTGAAAGGATATTCGGCGATCATATCAACCGGCCGTATGTGAACCGTGTAGTCAGTCAACCGTATCAACCCGGTTCGACGGTGAAGCCATTGCTGTTTGCGGCAGCGGTGACGGCGGGTAAGGTGGGGCTGGAAGAAACCATTACGTGCAAGGGTTACCTGGATGAGGGTCATCCTGACCGGTATCGGTGTTGGATATATAAACGATACATGAGTATGCACGGTCCGCTTGAGGGCGTAGAGGCGATTGCCCGCAGTTGTAATGTATTTTTCTACACGCTCGGCCGGCGAATGGGTTCGATGCGACTGATCGACTGGTATGGTCGATACGGTCTCGGTCGGGTGAGTCATTGCGGATTGCCGGAGGAAGTAGCGGGCGATCTACCGGATCCTGATCTCGCCGGAGAGCCCGGGGTAGTGGGTTTCCTGCCGGCGGATGCAATATTCATGGGAATCGGACAGGGCCCGATCCGCTGGACGCCTCTCCAGGCTGCCGCCGCGTATGCCACGTTAATTCGCAATGGCGCGTATCTTTCGCCGACCTTTATCCGGGGTGATGCCTGCGGCAATCCGCGTCAGGAACGGAATCTGAATCTGAATCCGAGTGCGGTGAACAAAGCGATGGCCGGCCTGTATGATGTCGTCAATGAATCATACGGTACGGGCCGGTACCTGCGAGTGGGAGAAAAACGCGAATTGATATTTGATTTTGAAGATTTACGGTTATCGGGTAAATCCGGTACGGCGCAGGCGGTGCCGTTGCGTGTCGACAGTGACGGAGACGGTCGGATTACGGGTGACGACCGGATAGTGAGGACGGGTGATCACGGCTGGTTCATTGTTCTTGTTCAGCCGCCCGGAACTCATCGACCTGCGTATGTCGTCGCGGTGGTGGTAGAATATTCCGGTAGCGGCTCGATTTTCGCGGGTCCCATTGCGAACCAGATAGTCCATGCGATGCAGGTGGAGGGCTATATCGATTGAAGGGCGGAACGAGTCAACTCAGATTATTGTTCAGGCTGCATCCGGGCTGGTACGGCCTGTTTGCGGCCATTCTGTTAACGTGTATCGGCGTATCGGCGATTCATACGATCGAGCCCGGCTATGCCGTCAGCCAGGGCAAGCAGTGGCTGCCGATCGCTTTGGTGGTGATGTTGATCAGTATATTTCCGCATCCGCGTCTGATCGGACTGGCGTCGTATCCGCTTCTGATCAGTACGTTGCTGCTGCTGGTGTTTCTCCTGGCTCCCGGCGTACCGCGATCGGTTGTACCAATACGAAACGGCGCGCGAGCATGGATCAATCTTCACTTCATGATGCTCCAGCCGTCGGAATTGACGAAAATCAGTTTTGTATTGGCACTGGCATGGTACCTGCGTTATCGTGACAGCTACCGTACGCTTCTGGGGTTGCTTGTGCCATTTATTATCATGTTCATTCCGGTGGGTCTGATATTGAAGGAGCCTGATCTTGGCACGGCGTTATTGTTTGCGCCGACGCTGTTCGCCGTATTGATTGCGGCGGGTGCGAAGCTCAGGCACATCAGCACGCTTCTGGCGATCGGTTTTGTATTGATTGCGTTTAATGTCTCGGTCATCATGTTCGATCTGCCGCAATGGATGCACGTCCTCAAGCCGCACCAGGAGGCTCGGATCGCCTCGATGATCTGGCCTGAGAAATACAAAGACCGCGAGGCCTATCAGCAGACGGTTGCGAACCGTCTGGTTTCAGCAGGTGGTGTGACGGGGCACGGCCTGGAGCGATCGCAGATTCTTATTCGTTATAACGCCTTGCCCCATCCGCATAATGACATGATATTTACCGTGATCACCAACAGATGGGGTGCTGCGGGCGGTGTAGCAGTCGTAGGCCTGTATCTTGTCATGACCAGTTCATTTATTCTTGTAGCCGCGAAGACGAAGGATCCGTTTGCGAGGCTGTCCTGTGTGGGATTTGCTGGGATGCTTTTTACACAGGCGACGATCAATATCGGTGTGAACATCGGGATTCTGCCGATTACGGGTATCACACTGCCGTTTGTCAGTTACGGCGGATCGAGCCTGGTTGCGACGTTCGCGATGATCGGGTTGATGTTGAACTTTGCATCGCGTCCACCGGCGATCATCAGCCGGCCGAGTTTCGAATATGATCATGCCGATGCCATTTTCCAGTAGAATAGCTGCATGACAGAGTCCGTGGTGATCCCTGGTTTTGTTCATGACGAACTTGATCGTCTTGAATTGTCAGTTACAGCCGGTCAGTTGTCGATGCTGGCCCGCTATCTGGGCCTGCTGCTCGATGAGAATACCCGGATGAACCTGACGGCGATACGTGAGCCGGAGTCGGCATGGCGGCGTCTGATCATTGACAGTCTGACAGTACTGCCGTGGCTTGAGATATTTCCTGCCGGTGCGAAGGTCATCGACATAGGAACAGGCGGCGGTCTGCCGGGTATTCCGCTGGGGATATGCCGACCCGATCTTCAGATGGTGCTTCTTGATTCCACGGGGAAGAAAGTGGTGTTTCTGGAGCGTTGTATTGAGCAGATGGATTTATCGCACATCACGGCGATCAACAGCCGTGCGGAATTACTGGGTCATGAGAAGTGTCATCGTGACGGGTACGACGTCGCGGTGAGCCGTGCGATCGGGAGTATGTCGATCGTGCTGGAGTATTCACTTCCGCTGGTCAGGCCGGGCGGGCGGATGCTGGCGATGAAGGGTCCGAAGGCGGAACAGGAACTGTCAGCGGCCGCGGATGCGATGGATCTTCTGGGTGCGGGTGAGATTTCGGTTTACGATGCTTACCCGGAATCATTTGATAACGAGCTGGTGATAATCAGCATTATGAAGGACCGTCCGACGCCGAAGGCGTATCCGCGTTCCCCGGGGTTGCCGCAGCAGTCGCCACTCTGACCCGAAACGGATACAATTTAGAGGTGATGTCGACAATGCTGTCAATCAAGCCGTTTAATCTCGGTCAGTGGATGACCAACTGTTATGTGGTTCACGCCGGAGAGGGTACCGGAGATGAATGCTGGATCATCGATGCCGGTTTTGAGCCTGGGCCAATGCTGTCGTACATCGAGGAGGCGGGTTTGAATCCGAGTCGGATTGTGCTGACTCATGCCCATCTGGATCATATGGCCGGCGTGGCTGACATTCGAAGCAGGTATCCAGAAATTGAGATCTGTCTGCACGAATCGGAAATCGGGTTCATGACAGACCCGCAACTGAACCTGTCGACCATGCTTCCCTGGCCGGTGACAGGTCCGGAGCCGACGCGTGTGATTCGGCATGGCGATATCCTGTCACTGGTTGGTTTATCATTTACAGTGCGTCACACGCCGGGCCACAGCCCGGGTGGTATCACGCTTTATCAGGAGGATAACAGCGTTGCGTTTGTAGGTGATGCGCTGTTTGCCGGTTCGATCGGACGTTATGACTTTCCGACTTCGGACGGCGATCTGTTATTCAGGAGTATACGGGAGCAGCTTCTGACCCTGCCTGATGAAACGCGTGTTCTGCCGGGCCACGGCCCGGAGACGACGATTGGTCAGGAGAAGAAAACGAATCCATTTCTGCAGTGAACATGGGGTGTCCATGGAAGTTTAGTCGCCGAATCATCATTCTGCAGTCTCTTTCATGTACAGTCTGGGGCGGATCAGGATTTTCCCTTAGCAGTTGTCTGCATCGTATGAACCATTAAGATTGCCTTAATCGGATCGGCTGAGGTCAATTACCGAGTCAATACATGTTTACAGGTACCGACCAACCGGAACGGGCATTTGCGAAGCGAACGAATTGGCTGTTGGTATTAACGTCGCTTGTTATAGTTGTGGTTGCGGGTCTGCTATTCCACAACATGGTTGAATCATACATTATCGACCAGTCGGAGAAGCGTATCTGTGATGTGATGCTCGAGCGTCGTGCATTACACCATTATATTCAGCGGAATATGCATCCTGACATGTACGCTCTGAAGTCGGACGGCGAATTGCCGACAGACTTTTATTCACCGGTTCTGCTTTCTTCGTCATACATGGCGAGGAACGTCCATGCATATTTCAATGAGGAGCGTCGAGCGGCGGGTTATCCTGATATTGAATACCGGATGGCATCGGTGAATCCGCGTAATCCGATCAACCAGGCGACGGAAGAGGAAGCGGCGCTTATCGAGATGTTTGATAAGGATTCCACGCTGACGGAGTATCGCCGTGTGATCGAGCTGGACGGTCGAAGGTACCTGTATTATGCCCGGCCGTTCCTTCGTGTGACGCAGGCATGTCTGAAATGTCATGGCGATCCCGAGGATCCGCCGCGGTTACTTCGTGAGCGGTATATTAACACTACAGCGCTATCAAGGTCCCCTGGTGCGCTTCAGTCGTGACCTGA
>CAYRND010000185.1:0-6103 GCA_964425365.1 uncultured Phycisphaeraceae bacterium | reverse complement strand
GGGTATAATGATGTGATGTCTGAATTGAATGCTCAACAGGCCGGGGGTACGGGCGCGTCACGTGTGGGGGGTGATATTACATGTGTGCAGTGTGGGTACAATCTGCGGGGTCTTGCGGTTGACGGGGTCTGTCCTGAATGCGGACGTGTGGTGGTGGATTCGATTTCGGCGGTAACGGGTTTGCGTAAGCGTGACCTGGCGTTTGTGATGGTCCGTGGCATTGCGCTGTGGTTGTGTCTGACTTCCGTGTTTCAGGCGATTGTGCATGGTGCCGACGTGATCAAGTTTTTCCTGTCGCGTCCGGTTTATCCGCCGAATACGTTATGGGTTTATCTGCACCTGATGGGTGATATCGCGGTTCTGGTAGTGGGGATTTTCATCTGGTGGAAAGCGGAGTGGGTAACGACGCGGGTCATCATTCGTGACAGTCACATCATCGGACTGCATCTCAGCAGGCGTGATATTTTTCAGATTGTGTTCAGTCTTTTCGGGTTGTACATGCTGGTCTCGGGTCTGGAGAATGTGATCAAGTTCTTCAACCAGGTTCAATTTACGAACAAAGCTTATTATGATTACCTGGGAACGGGATTGTTACGGGTATTCGTCGGGGTGATTTTGATGATCTGGTATTCGCGGGCGGGGCAATATTTGAGAATGGCGGGCGGACTCGGCAAAGGGTTGGAATAGCGGGAAACATCTGTTTATCAGGTTGAAGGGTTACAAGGTTTTTACGTGAGTGAATCCTGATGATCATGTCGGACGAGAAGGGGCTTGCAGGTGTTCTGGTCAGAAGAAACTGTAAGAACCTTCAAGTATATAGGCTTATCTGCATTTGATGGTTCTTGATTCGGTGACGATAAGTTGTACGGGTTGGTCGTGTGGTTGTGTGGGGATGTGATTGATGATCTGGATATCGAATGCAAGTCCGATGCGTATGGGTTGTGGGTTTTCAGCGATGAATCTGTCGTAGTATCCGCCTGCCTGTCCGAGTCTGTCGCCGCGGATGGTGAAAGCGAGAGCGGGCAGGAGTATGACGTCGATATCACCTGCGTATGCTTCGCCGGTGTCGGGTGGCTCGGGGATACCGAGGATACCGGTCGAGAGAGAATCGAGGCCGGCGAGTTGCCGGGCCTTCATGATTCCCCTGTTCATCCCGGCGGGTGCGAGGACGGTTTTGTTGGTCTCGAGCAGTCTGTTGATGATGAGGTGTGTATCGACTTCGCTGCCGATCGAGATATAGGTGAACAGGGTTTGAGCGTGGGTGATTTCGTCAAGTGCCAGCAGTCGTCTGCAGATGCGGGTTGCGTAATCGGCTCGCGTGTCGGGATCGAGCCTGTTTCGCTGATCTTTCATGGCCTGTCGCAGTTGTGTTTTGGTGGTCATGATTGCAGGCGTGAAAGTGGCGGTGAAAATCAGAGGGGGGTGTGGGAGAGTGGGGGTTATTCGCCGCGGTATGAGCAGATGGTTTTGGGTGTTTCCCAGACAGCGATTTCGTGCAATTCGGTTTCAGCACCGGCTTGTCCGGTGTCTTTCATGGCTGCAACGGGTTCTTTGAGCATCTGCCAGATAACGACGGCGATATTTTCGACGGTGGGGTTAATGGTTTTGAATTCGGGTACATCAACGTTGAGGTTCTTGTGGTCGAGTTTTTCGATGACGTTTTTCGCGACGAGAGCATCGAGGCTGCTGACGTCGAGTGTCTGGCCGTCTCGGTCGATACCGGCTGCCACGGCGACCTGGAGCTGGTAGTTATGGCCGTGTCCCGCCGGGTTATTGCACTTACCGAATATATCGCGGTTTTTTCGGTCATCGAACTGGGGAACGTGGAGGCGGTGAGCGGCGGAGAACTCGTAATGCTGTCGCAGGATGACGGTCTTCATGGATTGGTTCCGTACTTCGAGAGATACGAAGGGTGTGAGTCTGAGCGTGATCTTCGTAACGGTATGATCGAGCGGTTTGTCGACGAGTCTGAGCAATCGTTGCATGATCGTGCCCATGGGCAGGTCGGAGCCGGCGAGCGGCCCGGCGATTTCACGTGCGAGCTCAGGCAGTGCGTATTGCCGGACGGCCTCGTCGATCTGTCTGATATTAATGAAATACCCGGTGGTGGGATCGGCGCGGCCGCGGCAGGTGACATCGAGTTCGTAGTACCGGCCGAGTCCCCGCATGGGTGGCCAGGCGGAGTAAGTGTTATACCGCCGTGCGGAAGCGGGGTGTGACGGGTCGGTCAGTGTGGGCTGATCGGTGAGGCAGAACCGTACTGTACGAGACAGCTCGATCATGGTCTGGTGAATTATAGTCGATCGTGTGGGCCGGTATGAATGGATCAACAGAAGCACCGGGCGAATTGCCTGATACGGGTGACGCGATCGGCGTATCTTGCTGACTCGATGACCCTGCCCTGTAGTGCGAGCAGAAGTTGCCTGCTTCTAAGCCTGGCGATGATGGTCTCTGTCCGCGAGGTATACCCGTGATGTCGTATATTCTTGTTCATGGCTGATAAAGACAACGAAAAATGTTAACGTATTCAACAACAAGAATCGGCATAGCGGTCGTGATATTTCACTGTAGCGTTGATTTTTGTGAGATTTTGTAATTCGCCAACGGGATCGATCTCAGGTAACCTGATGTCCCGCGATACCCGGCCGTCGGGCATTGTGTGCGTTTAATCTTTTATGTTCAGTTGTTTATGTGAATCCTGACAATGCCTGAATTTTACCCGATTACGCCGATACGCTATGTCGTGCCCGAAGGTGGCGATTTATCGACCCGTATCAGTCCGCCTTATGACGTTCTCGATGCGTTACCGAAGCAGGCGTTGCTGTCGCGTGACCCGCATAATATTGTTGCGATCGACCTGCCGGTGACGCCGCCGAAGACGGTCGGTCCGGACGAAGCGTATGCCTCCGCCGGTCGGCTGCTGTCACGTTGGCTGTCGGAGGGTGTACTCGTTGTACATGACCGGCCGGTGGTGGTCTGTTACGAGCAGGTTTATACGTTACATGGCGAGACGGTCCGTCGTCGCGGGCTGTTTGGTTCACTTGGTCTTGAACCGTTCAATCGTAAGGGCGGCGGGATATTCCGTCATGAGCGAACGATTCAGGGCGGTCTGGACGACCGTTATAAACTGATGGAACATACGCGGATGCAGTTATCACCTGTATTCGGCGTGTATTCTGACGACGGTGGTGTGGTCGCGGGTCTGCAGGCGTGTCATTTCGACGGCCGGGAACCGGACTTTTTCGGTACGACCGGGCATGACGGCGTGCTGCACCGGTGCTGGCTGGTGGAAGACGAGGGTACGATCGGCGAGCTTCAAACGTTTTTCAGTAGTACGGATGTCTTTATTGCGGATGGTCATCATCGCTACACGACGGCGTTGAATTACGCCGGCCGCCATGCGGATGACCCGCAGTCGGGCCGGTGTTTGTTTATGCTGGTTGCGATCCAGGACCCCGGCATGATGGTGCTTCCGACACATCGTATTGTGGACGGCCTGGAACACGGGGTGAGCCTAGCGCGTCTGAAGGCGTGTGTCGGCCGATGGGAACATCTGGAACTGGTGCAGACGGACCATGGTCCTGACGGGTTGGCGGATCTGGAGCGCATGATGGCGGATGATGTATCCAGCCACTGTTACGGTATTTATGACGCAGTATCGGGTGAGACCGGCTTATTGCGGGTAATGGCGGACGATCCCCTGTCAACGTTGATACCAGATCGAGCCCCGGTCTGGCGTAAGCTCGATGTGGCTATTGCCCACGAGTTGGTTATTGAACGGCTATTGAGGCCGGCGTTCGGTAGTGACCGCAGTTCGTACCGATACACGGCGGACCTGGTTGATTTCCGGCGTATGTCTGGCGAGACCAAGGGATCGATCGGCCTGATGCTTCGTCCGACACCGCTGGAATCGGTATGTGCGGTATCAAAGGCTGACGAGCTCATGCCGCCAAAGAGCACGTTTTTTTATCCCAAGGTCGCCACGGGACTTGTGATAAATCCGTTGAATGCGGCAACTGTGATGCCTCGCAGGTAGGACATGATGCAGAACCAGGGTCGACGTCCATTAAGTGAGATGAGTGACGAGCAGTTGTTCATGCTCTACCGTAGTGGGCGTCTGGAGGCGTTCGAGGAGCTGGTGAGGCGATTCAAACCAGACTTATTCCCCTTTTTAATGCGTTATTCAGGCAATCGAGCGGCTGCGGAGGATTTATTTCAGGAGTCATTTCTGCAGGTTCACCTGTCGGCAGACATGTTTGATGTGACGAAGCGATTTAAGCCGTGGCTTTTTACAATCGCGGCGAACAAAGCACGGGACTTCTTACGTAAGAATAAGAGACAGCGTGCAATGACGTTATCCGCATCGATCGGTGACGGCGGAGACGAACAAGCATCGTACATCGACCTGCTCGAAGCGGAATTGCCGTTGCCTGTCGAATCGGCAGAACGCCATGAAAGGCGCGAGCTGGTACGAGACGTGGTGGATGCCCTGCCGGACCACCTGCGTGAAATCCTGATATTGGCCTACTTTAACCAGATGGCCTATAAGGAGATAGCGGAAATATTGGAAATACCACTGGGCACAGTCAAGAGTCGACTCCACGCCGCTGTCGGGAGTTTCGCCCAGTTATGGAAGATGAAATTCAGTGAGTTAGAGCAGGGATGAGAAATTATTATGGCCGATCATATCTCACATTCTGGTCATGAAGAGGGCTTGCCTGAAGGTTGTGTGTATCGATTGAGCGAACCAGACGGGGAGGTTCTGGACGCGATATTGGGCATACGGTCGAAGGGGCAGTCGCAGGGTCCGATGCCGGCTGAGTCGGCGCCGCGTGCGGAGAAAGTATCTGAACTGTTGTCCGTTCTGGACCTGTACACGGCGGAAGAGCCGTCGGACGATCTGATAAGCCGGACGCTGGCGCGAGTTGATGAAGCCCGCCAGGAGCAGCGGCTGAGTCAGCAGATACAGATGCTGTCACGGCCGGTACCGAGTACAGGCGTATCATGGCGCCAGGTGGTAATGGTGGCATCGGTCTTTCTTGTGGCTTTTGCGCTGTTGATTCCAGTGTTGGAGCGTAACCGTGCAAATGCCCGTGAGACGGCGTGCGCGAGTAATCTATCGGCGGCAGGCAAGGCGTTTCAGCAGTATGCCTCTGACAATGAAGGTATGCTGCCACGCTGGCCGGTGAAGCCCGGCGAGGTCTGGTGGAATGTCGGCCAGGACCATGGTCAACTGACGAACGCGGATACGGTTCATTCGAACTCAGCTCACTGTTACATACTGGCCCGCCAACAGTACATGACGCCGGAGGAGTTGGACTGTCCGGCGAATCCATTCGCGAGCGGCAAGATGATGACGACTGAGCATTTCGACTGGCCGACGCCTCAGGCGGTATCTTACAGTTATCAGAACCAGTATCGTTCGAAGCCGCTGGAGCTGGACGCGAATCCGAATCTGGCGATTCTGGCTGACAAGAACCCGTTATTTATCTACCAGTCTGACCGGATGACCTTCGACGGCAGTTCGCCGGTGACGGCGCCCAGTCACATTCACAATGGCCGCGGCCAGAACATTCTCACTGCGGACGGTGCGGTGCAATGGACACTGAGTCCGTTCATCCGCAGTCACGACGGCGAAGGCCGTGACAACGTCTGGTTGATGAACGGCGTTGAAGATTACTCCGGTACGGAGTCGCCGGACGATCCGGAGGATAATTTTCTTGTGCCGTGATGATGGGATGTACGTGGGGTGCATTTCGTGATATGGGGCAATGGATCAATACGTTTTCCATTCGTGATGATTAGAGCATTATCAATTGTGATATTGCGTTAATAAGCTGGAATGGCGCATGGAAAGATGCCGCCATTCCCAGCGTTCACCACGATCAACCCCGATGAATCGGGGATGAATCGGGGATGAATCGGGCTTGCCCATGGCCACCCGATATTGAATTGAACATTGATAATCGGGTTGGGTATCTGGAAACGAATATGAATCCCGATGTTAAGGTGCCGCGCCGAATTGAACCACTTTCACTGCTGTGCGCGGAGGGGCATAGGTGTTAAGCTAAGCGGATGAATTTTTACGTCGATGGACTTGACA
>CAYRND010000184.1:0-6130 GCA_964425365.1 uncultured Phycisphaeraceae bacterium | reverse complement strand
TATCGGCTTGCCCCGGTGGTAAACTTGAGCTTTTATAGCGCTGTAGTGTTAAATCGTGTATTGATATTATTCATATCACCGGGTATCGACGGCGGTTCGGCGAAAATACCGTCCGCTTATGCACGTACCTTGTAATATTCACGTGGAGCAGGGAATTTCAACACGGGCAGGTTCTACTCACCCAGGGCACCGACATTCGTAGCCATGACACCAGGCGGACAGCCGATGTGAAATTGGTTGACATTTTCTGTCAGTTATGTTTTAATGGTAGTTACATCTCACAGATATTCTGGTTGAAGGAGAAGAATCCATGTTCAGATATGACTTTTTCGTGTGTGTGGTAGTATTGTGTCTACTGTCGACCGCGGCGTATGCACAGCCACCGGGCATGTATACGGACGGGCGGTTTCTGTACGACCGTTGCGGCGAGAAAGTGGTGCTTCGCGGTGCGAACGAAATGGTCACATGGATGAGCCGCGACGGGTATACGTTTCCGGAGATGGAGAAGACGGGGATGAACTGCGTGCGGATTGTTATGATCACTTCCGATTCGGCAGCGGATATGAACCAGTGGGTAACGCAGTGCGCGACGAACAAGATGATCCCGATGGTCGAGCAGCATTCTGCGACGGGTAATTTCGGCAAGCTGCAGCAGATGGTCGACTGGTGGGTCCGTTCGGATGTGGTGAATGTGATCCAGCAGCACGAGCAGTACCTGATTGTGAATATCGCCAACGAATGCGGGGATTTCAATGTCACGCAGAGCACGTTTACGAATGAGTACACCACGGCGATCAACCGGATGCGCAGTGCCGGCATTCATACGCCGCTGGTAATCGATGCGCCGGGCTGGGGATTGAATGTGGATGTACTCAAGGCATCTGCGCCGGCCTTGCAGCAGAACGATCCGGATCACAACCTGATTTTCTCATCGCACTTTTATGCGAAGGATACATGGGGCCGGTTCATGAGCAGCGGCCAGGCCCAGTGGCTTCGTGACCAGATGGACCACTGGGTGAACGCGAACCTGCCGTATATGTGGGGTGAGTTGGCGAAGTGGATACAGGACTGCGTGTGCTGCGGTGATACGGACACGCTGTTTCAGTATGCGCAGGAAAAGGAGATCGGTTGGCTGGTCTGGAACTGGGGTCCGGGTAATCTGGATTGCCATTTGATGGAAATGTCGAACGACGGCTACTTCAATAATATGACGGACTGGGGTGTGGAGGTGGTAATGAATCATCCGTATGGGATCATGAACACCTCGGTCCGGCCGCAGTCGATGCTGACGGGCGGCTGCTCGGGCGAACTGGAGCCGCCAGTGCTGCATACGGTCAATGCATCAAATGGGCCGGTGGTTGAACTTGCGTGGGATGACATGTCGAACGATCCGCAGGAAGACGGTTTTGTAATCGAGCGCCGGCCGTATCAGGGTAACTGGGAAATATGGGCGCCTGTTGCCACGGTCGGTCAGAATGTAACAACCTTTACGGATACGGCCGATCTTCACGGTTTGGTTGAATACACCTACCGCGTGGGGGCATATCAGAATTAGGTAGAGAATCTTGAGGGACAGGAAAAGGGAGTAACCCAGAATTGGAAAAGTAATTGGCGGATAGCGGCGCAGATGGGTTTTTGAAATTCTCAGGATTTGAGATCGCCAGTGGCTGGGAGCCGGGAGCCGGGAGCCGGGAGCTGGCCGGTTGATTCTTGAGTGCAATCGTAAAAGCCACCAGTCGGACTCGAACCGACGACCTGTGGTTTACAAAACCACTGCTCTACCAACTGAGCTATGGTGGCGTGTGAAGGCTTGTTAAGATGGGCTGAAGCCTATCCCACAGGAGCCTGTCTTGCGTACGCTACCTGCCAATACAGTCGTCCAATCGGTTATGCGGCCTTGAACCCGGCCGTATTCTTCTGAACGACGGGCCGGGCCGAACCCGCATAACTTCTTATTTGAAAGCCACCTGTGAGATTCGAACTCACGACCTGTGCTTTACGAAAGCACTGCTCTACCGCTGAGCTAAGGTGGCGGTTTCGCCGGGGCTAAGCCGGACAGTATAGGCTATCGGGTGTTGGGGTGAAGTTCAAGAGTCGTGGGGCGGGTTTATTGGCTGGGATGGGGCGGCATGGTCTTTTACCGTTTAATAATCGTTTCATCCGGATCTCTCGAAGGAAAAACTTGCTTAATCCTGGTCCTTCCTGGTTTTTGTCGGTCGCCGTCATTCGGATCGTATTTTGCACCCCACAGTGCCTCGGCGAGTGTGAAGGTACTGCGTGTTGAATAATACCGGGGGCTTACGCAGATGCCCAACCGTTTCCAAGGGTGCTCGAGTTCAAATATCGCATGACATACCAGTATTCGCTGCAATATGTCCCTTCCGTTCCGCTAGCGTGAGGACAGCCCAGATCAAGCCTTCCGACGTGCGACCCGGCGAATTGGCATTGGGACCGGCGGCGAAACGTCCAGGTTATGCGACCGCTGACCTGTGCCCCACGGTAAATCACATAAGCCCCATAATGTTAAATATTTTTCCGGAAATACAAGGCTGTATTATTCCATCTATATAATATTTTTCTAATTTTTATATGATGCAACGCGATAGGTGTATTCGACCATACCATGCAATGAATCTGTATCTGTATAATTTGTTGTGTTTGGCCCCGAATTCGCCACCTGGTGCCAGTCACCACCACCGCGATAAGGTTTCCTTTCGATCATAAAGCCGTTTTCATTATCCGAGTTATCCTGCCATTCGATTTGGATTTCACCATATGATATGGCTGCGACTGACACGTTTGACGGAGGGTTGATCGGTAAATTCCCCGACCATATTGCCGCACCTGGCCTGGGATAATCCGCACGGTCAACGTCATCGAGAACAAGAACCCAATCCAGGGAGCTATTATCTCCAGGCGGGTCAAAGAACCTGTCCTGCTTTGAGAATGTATCGAATGGTTGATCTGAGAGCTGCCTACTCTGGTTGTAGCACAGTCCATCACGGGTGTTAAACCACCATGCTTTGATTTGTGAACCTGAAAGCCGTGACACTTTGACATTTCTAGAGATGGTTTCACGTGGGAAGAAGATAAATGCGTAACCGCCATCATCATTACGGGTAGCCTGCACATGATCCCCGCCGGTGCCCTCGGAATCGATCAATCCCTGATCAGGCACCCTGGTAAGAAATGGCCTGGACAGCATGAGATTCTTCACATGGATCAACTGCATGGCACCGGGATAATCGAGCGCATCATACCAGTAGGTGATAGCGCCGTATACAGATGATCTTCCCGGTGCGTACATTTGCCAGATACCGGAATGGCCGTATGTAATACCATGTGCACCGGCGAACAGATTCCAATAGTTGGATTTGCGGATATTGTAATCTGTAGCGCGTCCGCCATCGACGGTAATATTCTCGTATACGGATTCACCATCCATGCAAGGTTTTATCGGATTCAGGTTATAATCATTTTCAATTGAATTCCACGAGTCCCGGTCCACAAAATGTGCGCTCTGTATCATATTGAAATCGAGCCAGTTTTCGTTATGGTAATACAGACTTGAATAGAAATAGGCGTCAGGATGAAACGTCATCATCAATCTGCTGTAATCCTCACCTGCTCCTGTTACGCCTTCGGCGATACCCGGCGCCATGGCCTGCCATACCGGCTTGCGAGCGCCTTGATCTCGAATATCACCTCCCAGAATCCATATGATGTTAGACTGATCCGCATATCGCTGGCCGAAAAAATACCCGTATGCTTCTGCGTTTGATGTATTAATTACCGAGGATGACCATACATATTTCTGGCCCCAACAAGGGAGTAAGCCCACATACATATCATTATCATCAATCAATTGAATGATATAATCCACGTGGTCCCAGTAATCATACTCGTATGCACTGTTCGGATCTGAACCGGGCGTGATATTCGGCTGGAGTGGATCATTATTCAAAAACGGCGTATCGCCATAAGCATTGCCGACGCCCAAATCACCGAGTTCAGCCAGTGCGACGCATTGAATAACTGTAAAACCTTTGTTTTTACGGTCTTGAACATAAGTTTGAGCCTCTTCCCGATTCAATCGATCAAACAATTCCCAGGCAGTATCAGCCATATAAAAGAAAATCTCATCATTATTCTTCAAAAGAAAACGATCATTGGACGCAACTTTCAGGTTTGTGTCCGCTGCAGATGTCGCCAACACCATCAAAACAGATACTGTTGATACAAACATAGTGAAAAGCTGTTTTTTCATGACTCTCCTCCTTAATCATTGCCGATTGAGTAATCTATGGCCACGCAATATCTTTTACATCAATACCTGATTATCTATCCGCCGGATATCAGAGCAAACAACCGTATTCAGAACCAAGCGACTTCTGCCAATATCCGTTTATCCTGCAAATAAGTCATGCGCATTACATATCAGAATGATGTTTCGAGAGGTAACCTGCAATACGTTTTTTCATCTCCTCAGGCAATATGATCTCCGGCCTGATTAATCTGTGTTCTGCCTTTGCAGGCAACTCTTTGCGTGCCCGTGCCAGAACCAGATCGACCAGTGCCTTACCCAGTTCAAAATTATGTTTATCGACCGTTGCAAGGGGTGGGGTAGGTTCATAGTTCCGGGAGAATGAATCCATCCAGTAATTATCATAACCTACCACATCGATATCGCGATGCGGTATTCTGCGGAATCGTTTGCATGCAGAAATAACAGGGAAGCAGTCGCCATCACTTGTGGTCATGATTGCATCCACTGGTTCATTACAGACCATATGTTCAGTCAACAGTCCCGAGATCAAATGAACTGAATGTTCGAACTCTCGTTGATTGCCGCTGAGCGTCGTTCCATCCTCCATATGCAATGGATCAAGCGGTTCCAAGCCTGCCTCTGCGATTGCCCTGTCATAACCACGATGTCTGGCTGCAAACCATGACAAGTCAGACTCATGTTTTTTGCTGAACGGCACCAGACGAAGAATCCGTCGGCGTCCGCGTTGAATCAAATAGCGTGTCAGCATATACATGCCGTATTCATGATCCGATTCAACCGTGTCGAATTTCTCGAATTGTCGGCCATTACCATAAACTGCAACGGGTATACCCGCATTCCTGATTTTGTTCAGCAGCGGTTCACTCAATTCGGCAATATCCGTATTGTGAAAAACAATAACTCCAATCGGTCGACGATCAATAATATGGCGTAGTTTTCGAGGCTCCTGTTCGAACCTGCGGGGATCCCAGACAAGAGGATGTAGCAGGAAATGGCGTACACTGAGCATCGCTCCGACTTCGATGCTCCGATCATAGCCTGGAACCAGCAGATTATTGAAATTCATTTCAACGGGATCAGCCAGAATAACAACTGACTCGGCAGGCGTAATCATACCGCTGCCTTCCAAGGCGGGTTTAGCCACAAAATACCTGCTTCCTTCCTTGTAGCACCATCCCTCTTTTTCCAACTGTCTGATTGCCACATGTACCGAATGCTTCGTTGTCTGGAATTCCTCGGCCAGCGATCGGATAGACGGTACAAGTGCATTAGGGTTCAGCCGCCCATCTTCAATACGCCCTATCAAATTTCGAACAATATTTTGAGATGCTGATATTTTCATTATCAAGCTATGCTGATTGTCTGATCGGGATTCACGTTTTTCATTTACAACAGGATTTCGACAAGTCTCACAATCATCCACTGCAGCACATGATAACCGCATGGACGGACAATTGCAATCATAAAACAGACAAAATTGAGACGTCTGTTTGACAACAAACATTATCGATTTTATATAGAACTTGTAATTACATTGTTAGAAATAATTTATGAATTTACAGAAAAATCTTCTTTATAGAGACTAATCATAATTATCAACATGTCCGACATAAATTATATTAAAAAACTATTTTGTATTTATTTGCCAGCCGAATGTTTACACAGAAAACAAGGATAATTGTACATTTACAACTTATTTTAAAATCCCTCTTTTTCCCTTCACTAAGTGTCGTGTTATGTGCCGGGGATGGGTTTATCGGGGATAGCGGACAGTGATGCCGGGTTGGGGCCATAGGTGTTAAGCTAAGTGCCCCATTCTTCAACCTCTTCCAGCACGTATTC
>CAYRND010000183.1:0-6288 GCA_964425365.1 uncultured Phycisphaeraceae bacterium | reverse complement strand
CCCGTAGCTCACGACTTTGAACCTACCGGCTTCCAGCCGGTAGTGGTTCAGTTTGAAGGGGACAAGGGGTGATCAGTTAAGCAGTGGGGGGAAGTTTAAGGTGGGGTATCGGGGTCGGAAATCGAATTTAGGTTTTCAGTATTGCGTATTCTCTCCATTGCATCATCGATTTATCGATTCTCCCCCAGCGCATCTATGGAGCACCACTTAAATACCTGCAAAACCTGACCCTACATCAATTCCACGCGCGCATCTATGAGCATCTATGACTCTGACAAGTATTTACAACAATAAAGACAATCACGCTTCTTCACCTCCCTCACGAAATTCATGGTAAACGCACATTCCCAGCCACCCAACCCACCCACAATAATCCTTCCCCAACTTGAACCTTGAACTTCACCTTCCCATTGCATCATTAATCAAGCCGCGAGCACAAATCCACACGCGAAAACAACGAAAAACTGGATCACCCCCCAAATCGATTCCCTCTAGACACAAGCCAAAACTTCGGGATTGCATCTCGAGTGGCAACTGGAACAATCAGGCTGTGTGGGCTACAAGAACTTATTCTTACAGGCGTCGTGATCGGCAGGAAGTGATGATCAGGCTGCCGAGAGTCAGCATGAGTGCCAATGCGTTTGGTTCGGGGGTGACGGTGAAGTCAGTAGTGTGATTGACGACGGCCCAGACCTGGCGGTTGGTCATATCCACGCCCCAACTGCCGAGATAATCATCGAGGTCGGATTCGAGGATGTTATGATCTGCGGCGAAGGTGCTGTACGGGCCGGGGTAATTTTGAATTGCCAACGGGCCGTTGCCGAAGTTGCCGAGGTCATCGTCGGCGAAGTAGCCGGTCGATTCGTTGAAAAAGGCAATCTGGATTTCGGCTTGTGCGACAATATCCGCTTCGGTCCAATCGCGTGTGCCGCCGTACTCGAAGATGTAATCTTCAAGATATGAACCGCCCCGGTAACTCATCTGAATAACGAATGTGTCAGTGGGTATGCGATTGTCGGGTGCAGCCGGCCCGGTGGCGGCAATGCCGGTGATCCTGACGATATCTGAGAGCACACTGTTATAGCCGGGCGAGTTATCCAGTGGGGGCGATTCAGAGAATCCGAAAACTTCATTTCTGTTTGGTCTTCGGAACTGCAGTGAGACGTTTGTATCGGCCGAGGCGATTCCCGCAAGTATGGTAATGGTGGAACCGAATCCATCGACAGAGGGGCCTTCGGGTGGTGGCGGAAAGATCGCGTAGTCACTGTTGGCATCGGGAAGGATGATATCGTCGGTGTAGCCATCGAAGCCGCCGGTACCGAAATTGGCAGGGGTTGCGGTCAGTGTGATACCGGTGTAGCTTTCACCTGCATTTCTGTAGAAGGTGGTTGCAGGACCGAATTCCGCACTGTTGACCGTTTGAGCCTGAATTTCAACGGCTAGGATCAAAGAGATCGTGAATACAAAGACACACGTTACTCGATAAGTTGCCAGGGTCATTGATTCTTACCTTTCCCGGCCGGTAGTGCCGGCCACTCCTTCCTGATGTGATCCGTTCAGAAGAAACAACCTTACCCGGAAAGCATTGTCCGCCTGCGGCACATTGCAACAACCACAATATGGCGGTAGATAGGCATGTCATGTTAATGTTTAATGAGAAGACATGAGGCATGACATTCTCCCTGAACCTATTTTGTACCTTTATCAGCGTATTTTGTCAACGGATATGAGGTATTTGCAGCGTTATTTCGTAAAATGTTTCATATAAAGCACTTACTGGGCTGCCCGGAATGGGGATATTGTTTATTGCCGAAGGGAATGAGCCAATTCATCGTACACGGCGGCAATTTCGCTTCCGTAGCGAGCGGGATCGAACATGGTGATGGCATCTTGTTTTATATCGTGTTCCATCGTTTGATAGTGACGGTTCATAATCAGCTCGCTGATTACGGCGGCGGTTGATTTCAGCGATGTAGTGAAATGGGCTGATCGGTTGTTGCTTATCATATTGCAGATGGGGCAGTGATCTGTCTGAAGTGCGGCATGATAGTAGATGGTGGGCATGCCGTTGATCAGAGGCCATAATGCGGGCAGGTTGCCATGCGAAAATGCATGGGGCGTGTTGTGGTCGTCTGCCATACAGAGTGCGATATCACAAGCGGGAAGGATATGCCACGGCGAAGCGATGCGAGCATCCTGTAAGATACGTATCGGCCGCTGGAGTTGCCTTACGAGGTATTGTTCGGTTTCCGCGCGTCGAACCTGTTCGGGGTGTACGACCAGGCACAGCGGCAGTGATATACCGGCATCAGCGGCGTCGTGTTCGGTTATGGCCTCCTGAGCGAGTCCAACGGCGAAGTAAGCCTGCCAGGTATTCGCCATTGCAGGTTTCGGGCTGATCAGTGCAATGACCGGTTGTGTATCGGTCACGACAGGTCGCCATGAATCGCGGATCGATTTACGGTTATCCGATACGATTCGTCCGGCATTCAAAGCGGGCGGAATAATGGTACCAAGCTGATCAGGCCAATCGGATTGCATCGAAACCGCACGTTCGAACGACCGTCGCAGATGATGCGATATGAATGTTATTCGTATATCGTGTCGGATGGCTTGTTTGATCAGGTAGCGGTGAAAGAGAGCGGACAGGCCGCGTCGTATCGGATGATGTTGCGTGACGGTAAGGCATTTCGGTGCGTCTGGCTGAAGTATGGTGATCAGCTCGAGTGATTGAAGCGACCAGCAATGGAAGAGGGCGTTTTTCCGACGGAGTTGTTTGCGGCACAAAGGCGACAGCAGAGCGGTGAGTCCCTGTGCGTTGAGTGTTCGGCAAGTGTGGTAATCATGCAGTCCCGCGGCCTCGGCGGCGGCTTCGAGCTTCGGACTGCCCAGCAGTAGAAGGTGGTGGGCGTATTGACTGGTATGAGCGATCGTATCGGCGACCATCGCAAGTACAGCGGGGCAGTTGCCGATGGATCGTTCATCGATCAGGTGTATGATTTCGCAGGGTGGTTCTGATAGTGACATAAGTTAGTCGATGAAAACGTCGGCTCGGTGCGGTGTGTGTTCAGCCGGTTTTTTCTCTGAGGGCTTCGCCGGGTTCAGGCATTTCCCACTGATAGAACAGTCGTGACACGTCACGAGCGATGGTTTCGGCCAGTTTACCCGTGATGATATTCCGATTCGCACGGCTCTGGTCATCCACGTGCTGGTATTTCATCTGAACGATCAATTTATGGCCTGGCAGGGTACTGCTTTCCTTGAGTGGTCCTGGGTTTGGAAAGGTTCTTACGCCGTCATCGACATCGATGACCTTTACCTGAACGGCTGCCGTCGGTCTGTACATGTTTCCGCCGTACTGCATGGCCGTGTCTTCGATGTAGACATGAATCACCTGTTGAGCGTTCAGTTCGGCGGCGATGGCATCGACGGGCGTGGCGTGGTAATCGTTGCCCATTTCAGCAGCGAGTCGGGCGAGTTCGGTGGTATCGACGAATTCGAGGGTTTCCGATTGATTTTCGATAAGGAACCGGCCGATCATATCGGCGATGCTCATACAGAGTGCAGGATTCCCGAGTTTATTTTCGGGATCGTCAACGAGTACGAGTGTTCTGTCGGGTGCGAGGTGGTGCATGGCGGGTACTTTCTGCGGTCCGCTGACAAGAGCGGCGACATAACCCAGGCCGCCGCATCCGGCGAGAAGGCACCACGTGCAGATCAGGCCAAGTCGCCCGAGTCTCATTATGGGATTGATCATTACTCGGTTACCTCGTAGTCATAAAAGAGTCTTGCGATATCAAGCGTAAAGACACCGAGCAGTCCTCGCTGTATGGTATCCTGTTCGGCTTCGATGAGCCCGACGGAGGAAGATGGCGGGAACATGCTGTTGACAGTTGTGTAGAACGCGAAATTATCCGGGTCTGTTGCTTCAGATTCAATGACGCCGATATTGCCTGCCGCTGTCCCCTTCCAGAGATGGACGTTTCCCGGTTCGTGCAGCCGGAATTCGACCACGTCGATGACAACCAGCCGGTCGACGTTCAATGTCTCGATCAGTTCGCTGTACGGCACAGTTATCCAGTAAGGGTGTTGGCTCTGGTATGCGATCACCTCCAGGGGATTGGTGACGACGGTGCCGGGCAGATGTTCCATGAGATGCCGGCTCACCGAGTTGCAGATCAGTTCGTGCAGGCCGTAGAACTGGAATGCAGTGTATTCATCCACAGCAACGATCACGGCGACCGTATGGTTTTCGAGTCCGCGGTATTGCGATTTGACGTTGACTGTTTTGGGTATGCCTTCGATGGTATGTGCGACGACGCCGACAAGCTGGCATGCCGGGGCAGCAACCAGGAGTAAGACCATCAAGATCAATTTCAGGATAGTGATGGAGGCGGGGATAGCGGGTTTAGTGATATGGCAACCTGTACTTGTTCGTTGGTAGTGACATAGACCGTTCATGATGGAGTTTCCAATACAGTGACAGCAAGTGTATACGCCCAGGCGGTGAGTATAACGAAAATACCGGTAGTGACGGTATAGGGGTGTCGGACCAGTTGCCACCACAGGTCGAGAGACGTATTTCGGACGGCGGCATAGCCGGTTACCAGAGCGAGCATGGCGCAGGTGACGGCGAGTACGGCACCTGCGGGTTGGACGATGAAAGCGTCGACAATTCTACCGTGGGCGGCATAGCTGAAGGCGGTGGTCATACCACAGGTGGCGCACGGCAGGCCTGTGGCGGTTTTGAATCCGCAGGGAGGCAGTCCAAGTTGTTCGTGTGTTCCCGAGCCGTTCGGGTTGGGGTGGAGTTCAGCAGAGACGATCAGTAATGCCAATGAGCAGAAGCACAAGCCGGTTGCGACGAAGCGGTGGTACGGCCGGTATCGAGTGGTAGGGGCTGATTGACGGATCGATGGATGCATTTTCCGGCGTTCCTTACCGATATTATGACACAGACGTCGTACGGATGATTATAATCGAACTGACGCTTGGTAACCTGTTATGTCGTGCAGGTTCGATTTTCATGACATCAGCAATACCATGACTGACCGTAAAACCAATGAATCCGTTCCGGATCTGTCTCGCAGAAAACTGTCGAATCACTGTATTTACGGCGGCGGCGGTTCAGCGGGGCCGTGGATGGGGTTACTGTTCGGACTGTTGTTTATCGCCGTGGGAACGGGCGTTATTCTGTTGGCGGCCGGTGTGATTCCCAGTGACGAGGCCAACTTCCATGCGCCGAGGTGGTTGGTGGGCGTCATCGGCGGCCTGTTTGCCGCGGCGGGTTCGGCGGTCATGTCGGGTGGGGCGCTCGCCATGTACAAACAGGGTTTACTGAAACGCGATGCTGTACGTTATCCGGACCAGCCCTGGCTTGCGGATTATCACTGGGATACCGGCGGCTCGCGTGATGACGGAAATCGCCAGATGACAAAAGCATTCATGGGCGCTTTTTTCTTCACAGCGCTGATGGTACCCTTCAACTGGCTGATCTTCTTTTCCAATGAATCCATCCCCTTCTTCGTCCACGGCATTGTACTGCTTTTCGATGTGATCACGCTGGCGATATGGTGCTACGCATTTTACCTGCTCGGTCGGCGGGTGAAGTACGGCGACAGCCGGATCATCTTCGACCAGTTTCCATTCCATCTCGGTGAGATGCTGTCGGTCCGCTGGTCACCCAGCCGGGCACTTGGGAATTACAATCGGATCACCTTCACCCTTCGCTGTGTTGAAGAAGTGGAGGAGACCACCGGCAGCGGCAAGCACCGTCAGACACGCGTGGTGCCATACCAGGTCTGGGCCGAGCAGTTCGTGGTGGACCAGCCCGGTCGCCACGAGGGATTGTACGATGTTCCCGTCGCCTTCCTGCTGCCGGCCGACGGCCGACCGACGAAGTTGAGCGCATCGCCTGCCGAGTACTGGGAAATCGAAATCCACGCTGATACGCCCGGCATCGATTTCAAGGCGAACTACCTCATCCCCGTATATTCGCGGTAGGGTCGGCACATACGTGCTGGATTTTCGTTTCATTTCCCAGGCCTGCAAAAAAAATCGGCCGATCAGGCGACCGGCCGATTTCCCGTATGAAGGATGAAGGAGTACGTAATGAGTGACCTTCAGCAATAATCCTGCAGCGTCATTCCCCGTTTACCCGCTGCAGGCTGTCTTTCCCTTTAACCTTTCATACTCATAAACCTTGACTCTTGAACTTGGAACAATATAAAAAGGGTTCATCCGACTAAAGCGTAGGTAGATTCATGCAGGGCGAAGATTTTGAGTCGG
>CAYRND010000182.1:0-6300 GCA_964425365.1 uncultured Phycisphaeraceae bacterium | reverse complement strand
CGGCATTATTGCGCCTGCCGGGCTTGTGGGAAGATGGGTTGGCCGGACGCTTACTGTCGGTCGAAATAACGAGCCATGAACTCAGCATGGGCTTTACTGACACAGAATCCCAGTCCCCGGGCTTGCCGGGGATTGAGTAGCAACTGATGGACCTTTTCCAGAATCAGTTGTGCGCGGACATCATTTCCTGTGTACAGGTTATCAAGATCCTCCACCCGATAACCACCCCGTTGCCAGATAAGACCATCCAGGTCAACCGCATCAGAAATACCGAAGTATTGGAACGGACAGAGCAATCGGCGATTGATTGCATCCGGCAATCGTATCTCTGTGCTTATTTGACCACCAAACCATTGGAGGATATTCAACTGATCCGACCGCTCTGGGGTAGCAGTTAACCCCAATAGAATCCGAGGTCGAACATGTTCCAGCATCCGTCGGTAGCTCGGGGCAGCGGCATGATGGAATTCATCAACGACGATGTATTCGAAAGCATCAGCAGCGAGTTTCACGAGTTCACGGGACTTGTAGCTTTGGATCGAGCAAAACAGGTGGACCATTTGTTCTGGGTTGCAGCCGCCGACCAGCAGGTCACCAAAGTTCTGATCCCGCAACACGCCACGAAACGAACCCATTGCCTGCTTAAGGATTTCTTCCCGATGGGCAACGAACAGTAACGATGGTTTCCGACCGAATTCTCGGCAGATACGGGCGTAATCGAAGGATGCAATCATCGTCTTACCGGTTCCGGTAGCAGCGACAACCAGATGACGGTTCTTATGCTGGATCTCTCGCTCGGCGACCAGGACATCAAGGATCTCTTCTTGGAACGGGTAGGGGCGCAGGTCAAACGTGACCAGGGATTCTGGCTCAGCGGTAGATACTCGCTCTCGGTTGATAGCTTTGCGCAATCGATCAGAATCATCCCTCTGGTACGGCGAAAACTCATCGTCCTGCCAGTATGTCTCAAACGTTCCAGCAACCTTACCCCAGAGATAAGGCAGTTCGTAGTGACTGATTTTGGTTGTCCACTCAAGGCCTTCCGATAAAGCAGCATTGGACAGATTGGCCGAACCAATGTACGCACTACTGAAACCTGTGTCCCGATGAAATAAATAGGCCTTCGCATGTAGCCGCGTCCGTTTCGTGTCGTAACTGATGCGAATTTCCGTGTTCGGTAACTCGCTCAGCGCTTCGATCGCCTTAGGATCGGTCGCTCCCATGTAACTCGTGGTGATGATTCGTAATCTTGGCCCATCCTGCCCTCGTCGTTCAGTCAGCTGTCGAAGGTCATCAAGTAGAACACGGAGTCCACTCCAGCGTATGAATGAGCAGAGAATATCAACGCGATCAGAGGTCACAATCTCTTTGCGCAACTGACTACCAAGGCTGGGATCCAGACGAGTACCCGTCAACAAAGCAGAGCGAGCCAATGGCGTGTCTGGACGGTCAACAACAGAATCGTACGGCTGAGCATGAACCATCAACAGTTGCTGCAACGGAGTGACGATGCTCAGACGATGCGTCCAGTCCTGACCAAGTTCGTCTGTTAGCGCGTTGACGATTCGCTTTGCCAATCGATGTTGGGTTTCCGCAGCCTCTCTACCACGGAACGTAGCGAGCCCGTTGACCAGAATGTGCTCAAGGAACTGAGTAATGACCATGTGAGCATCTTCAGTATCCACAGGAGCGATCTTATACAGCCGCGGATCGGATATCACCTCCAAGTCCTCTTTGAGGGCCAACGTCAGAAGTTGCTCATACAGACCCGGCTTCAACTTCACAGAACCATTTACGCTTTGGTCTGGAGGTGCATGCATTTTCTTTTCCAAATAGTACAGGAATCGATCTGATCAAAGTCACCTGTATTCATAAACTTCACATCCGAAAGACAATCAACAACTCTTCCCGACTCCACACCCTTCGCTCAGCAGCCATGATTCACCTCTCCCATAGTCCCTTATCCCCACCGAAAGCATGTTCTGTGATCATGGCAGATTCACCCCCAGGCGATTGGCATAGGCCTGAAATGCGCCGCCGCGAAGGCCCGTCAAATCGTACGCCTCCTTGAAACTCACCCGGCCGCCCTTCGCGGCACGGATCACCTGAATGGCGAACCGTTCACCCACTCGCGTATTCTGGTTGTTATAGAAATCGCCACCACCCGATGCTGAACGTTGCCGCCGCTCTTTTGCGATGTATTGCTCGTAGAATGCGAAGAATGCCTCACGACTCACAAGACGCAGGTCCATTACCCGGCGGCCGGCTACGATGGGACTCACCTTGAACCGGCCGGCGAGGTGCTCGAACGGTGATTGTTCATGTCGGACCTCCCGCCAGCATGCCTTCAATGCCCCGGCCGGCACAAGGAATTCCGCCGCCGCTTGATCGCACCACGACTCGATTGCCTGCGATGGCTGGGAAGTCAGACCGATATCGGTCAACGCACTTTCGCCAAGCCAGATGTGAGCCAGTTCGTGAACCAGTGTGAACATCTGGGCCGATTTCGCATCGGCACCATTCACAAACACAAGGGGAGCATATTCATCGCTCAAGGCGAAACCTCGGAACTCCTCAACGTCCAGCTTGCGATGCGTGTTATTCCCGACAACACCGTTGATGACCGCCATCACGCCCGATTGCTCGATAGCCCGCCGCAGTTCACCGACTGCCTCACGCCAGGTGCCAACGCCCGCGGCCCAGCCGTCGTCCAGGTCGACCATCCGTCGCATTTCACCACCAACACCTTGCGGATCGTCCGACAGGCCGGCGCTTCCCACGAAGTTCAGCGGCTCAGACTCGCATTCAATCAACTCCTCGCGGAGCCAGCCCTGACGACGCTGCATGGCATGGATCGTGTCCAACAGATCGGGACTCGGATGACTGATGTCACGATTGCGAATGGTCCGCATATCGGGAATCGGGATACGCTCTACCGGCGGCTCGGATAGAAATAAATATCCGAAGGGCACACAGGTCACCCTGGCGAAATCCGCCAGTTGCTTGAGCGTGGGCTGCGATTCGCCTCGCTCCCATTCGGCAAGTTTCCTGAACCGGCCACCGAATTCCTCTACGCTGCGACCAGCCCGCTCACGTGCCCAGCGAAGCAGCTCGGGTTTAACAGGTGCGCGGGGCATCTCAGTTGACCTCCTTCCAAACGTCGTTCTTACCTGCCTATACTGAAGTGACGCCGAGGCTCTAAAGTATTCTACTAAACCCAGAGCAAGTAACATCCTCCCCCGACGAGCCGGGGTCATAATACCGTACCTCCCCGCGATCAGCGAAAACAGGTGAGTCCGTCAGAGCCGACTCGTTGATCCGTCAGTGTGCCGGACAGACAAACCACAATCCAACCCTTCACGCCCATCAATCACTTCATGGTAAGAAAGTATTAATCATCTGCGGCCATCTTCCCCCTCTGCGGACAAAAAACCTCTCCTCCGCATGCGCTGCGGGCGAAGATACCTGCGCTCGTTGCGCTCGAAGCACCGCTGCGTCGCCCATAGAAAGTAGTCCGTCGCCTGCAGGCAGGTAATCGTTGCCGGATCAGCCGCCGCGATCTCGATCGGAGCTGCGCTCTCGATGCCACATTTCTTCCGAAGTCGCCGCCTGGAATGCCTGTCTCTTGAATTTCAGTTTCATACCAAACTTCCTTTATTCTGCATACTCTCTGTATTTATTCTGCAAAGAGACAATGCAGAATAAATGAGGTATACACGCAAGTGCTTTTATAAAAAGGCATTACAATCAGGCATTCCCCTTGAAAACCCTCTGCAAATATCTGTTTTATTCTGCAATTTATTTTTTCAGTTCCCATAAAGGTTTTTTGTTTGAACCCTTGTTGACAATGATTTCCCGACGCCTGAGTCCTGTGAGCAGGTTGCTAATTTTGTTCGTTTTTTGTTCAGAGTCCAAGACATCGCTCAATTTATTCATCAATAGGCTGTCAATTTCTTTCCGGGTAGCCTTGCCGAATTGATCCAGATAATCAGTGATCAGTTTGCAGTAATAGTCGTCGTCTTGAGCACGGGTTCGAATGTAATCGGCCTTATAGGATGTCACTTTCGCCACGGTAGCGGAAACATGCAGATTCGGTTTGCGACCTTCAATGAGCCCCGCTCGACGCAATCGTCTGATCATATCATCAGTAAGCGGCAGGCGCTTTTGCACACGATCCAGTGCCAGGATTTCATCAAGTGGCAAATCAGTTTTCTGGATCAGTAAACGGCTGTAAGCCGGATCGACCACACTGCCGTAAACAGTCATCCGCACGGCATTGGGATTGCTCAAGTCATAGTCGGGCATAGGGAAATAACGGCGGGCCTGTCCAACATGGATAGAGTGAATGCCATACCCCATCGTGTCGATCATGTTCAGCTCTGCCATAGCCTGCGCAAGAAACGGGTTACGATAACGCCGAGGCGTCTTTTCACCGGTCACATAATCCTCAGGACGCCCTTCGAAAAAAGAACCCTCGTTTTCGAAAATCAGACGATCCGGCATCTCAGTCACTACGATCCGCCCGCTGCGAGTGTAGTCCTGATGAGCAATGCAGTTGTGCAAGGCCTCTAACACAATACGCTGATCATATTTGGAGACTTCGACAGCAATCAACTGATCTTCAGGAAGTATGCGTAGTTGGATATTGCGAATTTTGTGATAAAGTGACGATGTATTCAGCAGGAACGGAGGACCAAAGTGTTCATAAGCCCGCTCGGGACCTTCAAGTTTCCATGTCATCTGGGCTGGATGCGGTGACAGGAGATATGAAGATTCGGGTTTGCCAAGAAGTAAAAGAGCCGTGCGGGTGATTTTCCCACTTTGGGTGAGTTTGGCACGATTAAGAAAAGTCGCCAGTGGCCAGTCGTTGACTTCTTCTCCCTGAAATCTGTTCGCATGTTTATGGGCAAAAGATTCACGTGCTTTATTAACCGCAGCACCGTCAAGATGATCCAAAGTCGCTTCGGGAATAAGCTCGATCGACCAGTCCGTTAACTGTGTTTGCCCGCGGATTTCGTCCTGCTTATCCAGACCAAGAGGGGTCAAGCTTTCTCCAGAACGGGAATAATAGTGTCCCTTCCAGGATATCGGCATACCGCGAGGCGCGGCGGGTATTTCAAAAAGGATCACCCGGCCAGCAGGATGAAAAAACTCATAAATGTTACGGAATGTAACGCTGGGCTCCGTGTTTTCCGCAATCTGCATCTTGGCACTTTGCAGGCGATCCGGCTCACGACGGTAATTGCTGCCGACTACTTTCCTCGACTTGTTGTTCACACCGAAAACCAACCACGCCTTTTCAATGCCGTGTAAATTGGCCTCGTTGGCTAAAGCGGAAAAGTATTCGCCAATCTTATCAGTTTTGTAATCATTGCCGGCCTGCTTGAACTCCACGACCTCACTTTCCCAGTCACGGATCAATTGGTCCAACAATGCTTCCATTTCATGCTTTTCGTGCCTTTCACGTTTCATATGGTCTTGACCTCCGTATGCGGAGACATCTTCTTGATGATCTGCTCGATATTGATCTTCATGGCGTCACTACCGTAGCTGTTGTCAAGAAACACGGCACGTAGCGGCTTACGCCTGGCAAGTTCCTTGATGAAAGACTCATCGATACCATGGGCGAAACAGGCTGCCAGTTAGGGCGTCTGTGTCGATGAAGTATACCGGCTTGCCGGTGATCTGCTCTTATACAAAATAAGGTACTCTGGCATTAGCATCCTCATTAATAAAGGTCCCGCAAATGCTCTACCGGCGGCTCGGGTAGAAATAAATATCCGAAGGGCACACAGGTCACCCTGGCGAAATTCTCTAGTTGCTTGAGCGTGGGCTGCGATTCGCCACGCTCCCATTCGGCAAGTTTCCTGAACCGGCCACCGAATTCCTCTACGCTGCGACCAGCCCGCTCACGTGCCCAGCGAAGCAGCTCGGGTTTAACAGGTGCGCGGGGCATCTCAGTTGACCTCCTTCCAAACGTCGTTCTTACCTGCCTATACTGAAGTGACGCCGAGGCTCTAAAGTATTCTACTAAACCCAGAGCAAGTAACATCCTCCCCCGACGAGCCGGGGTCATAATACCGTACCTCCCCGCGATCAGCGAAAACAGGTGAGTCCGTCAGAGCCGACTCGTTGATCCGTCAGTGTGCCGGACAGACAAACCACAATCCAACCCTTCACGCCCATCAATCACTTCATGGCAAAAAAGCATCAATCCTCTGCGGCCATCTTCCCCCTCTGCGGACAAAAAACCTCTCCTCCGCAACCTCCACGCCTCCGCGTGCAATAATTAATCCGAAA
>CAYRND010000181.1:0-6643 GCA_964425365.1 uncultured Phycisphaeraceae bacterium | reverse complement strand
CCCCACCCCCCACCCCCCCCACTGCATCCCCACACTCACACCCACTGCATCCCCACACTCACACATGAATAACGCCCATACTCACACCGGTGAAATGCCCTGGTGAATTGGCTTTCATTACCCCTGTTCAGTGATGTGAACGAAACTGCCTCCGGTAGGCACTGGGCGATATCCCCGCATCACGCCGGAATACATTCGCCATCTGATTCGGATGCAGAAAGCCCGATCGCCTCGCAACCTCCGGCATCTGCAGGTCGGTTCTGACCAGAAGTGATCTTGCACGATCCAGATGCACACGGCAGATCTCTTCGCGTGGTGTCCGACCAAGAAGCTGAATAAACCGTCGTTCCAACGTACGACGACTCATCGGCACTTCACTCAGAACATCTGATACCGAAAGCGGTTCATGCGAATGCTCACGAATAAAATGCAGTGCTCTTGCTATCAATGGATCGGTAATTGCCAGAACATCCGTCGAATGACGCGTTACAACACCCTTCGGCGGAATAAGAACCGGCTCGTCCGGCGGCGGCTCACCTGCTATCAATCGACCCAACATCGCCCCCGCCTGATAACCCACCTGCTCCGCCGCAGGGTCAATGCTCGAAAGTTGCGGATTCCCGAATTCACATAGAAATTCATCGTTATCCACGCCAAGTATCGCAAGATCCACCGGCACATTCAGGCCCTGATTGCGTGCCATCTGGCATAGCCGGAAGGCAAGATGATCGTGACATGCGAATACGGCACACGGCGTCGGTAACTCACAGATCCATCGGTCGAATTGTCGGATGGTTTCAACTTCATCCGGAGCAATGAATCTGCCATTGAAAATAATCGGTATACGACCCGCCGATTCAAGCGATCTTCGGTATCCCTCTTCCCGATGAGTGGAATAAGGAATATCGCGATGGCCGCAGAAGGCGTAATACTCATAACCCCTCTCCAGGTAATGACTGGCCGCCATGCTGCCGATCGCCATCTCATCCAACCCGACACGCGGCACCTGTTGCCCCCATTGCTCTGTTATCGTAACAAATGGTATGCCAAGACCCTCAACCAGTGGCAGATGGATCGATTCGAGCGGATCGATCACCAGCCCGTCCGGCTTGTTCTCCTTCAACTCATGAACCATATCTTCCAGCTTCGGCCGAAACTTGAATTCAAAGGTCCACGGCTGAGACTGTATGGCATAGGCTCTCAGGCCCTTGAGCACTTCAGAACCGAACCCTACCTCGAAGGGTGCCATCACAACAATGCGCGGTGAACGTATCGACATGCACAATCACCTCTTCATACAGTATACACGATTATTCTGAAATTGACGCAATTCGTGAGAATATAAACGCAATACCGTCTGTCAACATGGAAACTATCGTTTTATATTGATTGTGTTGAAGACAAAGGTGCTATAAACCGTAATTCAGGTTTTTATGGCATGAAGCTGTTTGCAAATCGTCAGGTATGCAGTGGTACGTTCAGGATCAAAAAACTTGCGTCTACGTTCGGCATCGTCCTTGAATGACTACTGCGAGCATCTCACACCCCCGACATTTTCCGTATGAATTCTGATTGAGGAGAGAAACATGAAGATTGAAAAACGAAGTAATCCAGTCGCTGGCGGTATCGGTTCTTTTCAGCAGTTCACTATTTGCATGCTCGCCGCTATGGCTGTCCTGACGACGGGCACGCAGGTTCAATCCGCCCAGTGGCAGGAGGGTGATTATTACGTAGACGGCAACGGGCTGCACATCGATGGCGTTCAGCTTCACGACGGCAACATCCTCGACAACCCGATTGTGTACGACAATGACGGTATCGATGATGTCATCGACATTCAGTACATCCTGTGCAAGGCAAGCCTTGGTGAGGCCAATCTGGTGGGGTTGGTGGGCTGCCCGATCGGGCCGAATCATCCCACTTTCTGTGAATCCTGCTACAACAACCAGTGGCCGCCCATGTACCAGAAGTGCGTCGATTCGAATATGTGCATGGATAATATCCCTTATCCGGTTCGTGGTTCGACGCACTACATTCATAACCCCGGCAACGGCGTAATCGAGAATACCAACCCCGAGATTACCGACGGCTCGACCCTCTACGTCAACCAGGCTCGTGTGGCATCACCGGATATGCCGCTACTGTCTTTCATCGGCGGTATGGGCACGACACTCGCGAATGCCTACGTACAATCACTGAAAGACGGCGGACCTCCGATTGATGATCGAGTGATTGCCTTTTACACCGATGCCAGTGGCTATAACGGCGCTGACAAATGGGCCGCTCATATCGTAACCAAGCGAATTCGGACCGTGAACATCGGCCGGACGTTCTGGTTCAACCAATCCTGCAAGAGCTCAAAATGCGACTGGACTGTACTACCCACACCCCCGGGTTGCGCAGTCAATGAATGGGCGCAATTCCCGGGTAACCAACTTGCCCAGAGCGTTCTGCATACACTCGAACATAATTTCCATTACAACGGTGCACTCGGCTGTGCCTGGGACGGGCCGCTGGACGGGTTCTGGATCGGCATCTGGGCGCCCAAATGGTTCGCCAATGGTGTGAACCGGTTCAACGTGTCATGGAACGGGAATAACAACTGGTCCAGCACCGGCAGCCTGCCATGCAATGTCATCGATCAGCTTCGCATGCCCTATGATGGAGAACGTCAGGCCCACGATGAACTGCTTTACGCCTGGACCAGTTCTGACGCGTACGACGGCCAGTGTCCTTCACAGTTGGAGCCGCCTGCTAATGTGGAAGCCACTCCGGCTTCCGGCGATATCCATCTGACCTGGAATGACAACAGCCATGACCCGCAGGAAGATGGTTTTGTTATTCAACGGAAACCATATCTGAACAACGGCGGAAGCTGGCATGACGTCGGCAGCGTCGGCCAGAACCAGACCAGCTTCACTGATACTGATAACCTTCACGGGTTGGTCGTCTATACCTATCGTGTGGGTGCTTACAAAAACTGATCATGAATAAATGATGTCGATGATGTATATGACCCATCGAAAACAAAACGATTGCCTGACCGGAGAAACGACTGACACAGGTGGATTGAACCTATGAAAAAACAATCTATCTTTACTTTCATTTTGATCTGCTGGTCTCAGATTGTTCTCACAGCCGGCGTGGTCGCGGGCGATCAGGTTCAGAATGCCTGGATGGACAACCAGACCCTGGTTTTACAGTTAAGCAGCCACGTTGTCCGCATTACCCCGGCCAATGATTATACGATTGAGATCGCCCACACGCCGTCCGGGAATCCGGGCGCCGCAACATGGCTCATTGATCCGGCGATGACGTATGCCGGCTCTTTTACAAATGTTAATACAGCCGGCAACCCCATTACAGTGGAAGCTGCCAACTACGACCTGATCATTCACCGCAATCCCTATCGTCTTGAGTTCAAGAACAAATCGGGCACAACGCTGTTCAACTGCGGGAACATGTCGCTGGGTTATCTGAACGCTCAGGTTGTCTCCGGCAACTATTACGGTGTAAGAAATCGCGTCATTTTCGGTTGGGATAATGGTGAACCGGAATTGCCTGCCTCGGCCGATAATTCACTTAAGTTCCCTGATGGCGCAACCTTTTCGATCAAGCCGGGTCAACAGGGTGATTCCGGTACACCATTCATCTGGACAACAAGCGGATTCGGGATCATGTCGGATTCGGAGGTCGGCACGTTCAACCTGAACGGTACTTCGCTGACGATTGATCGTAATAATGATCCAAGGGGCCGGTCCTGCCAGCGACAATCGCATGTTATCTATCTCATGTGCGGCTCCCCGCATGAAATCATGAAAGGGTTCTACGGCGTAACCGGTCATTACGACCTGCCACCGTTGTGGGCACTCGGCTTCATCGACTGCGAATGGGGCAACAGTCAATCGGAAGCTTTATCTGATCTCAATGAATATCGCAACCGCGGCATACCACTTGATGCATTCATGCTGGATTTTGAATGGATGGAATGGGGCACAGGTGACTACGGCGAATGGCGATGGGGTTCGGCCAATTTCCCTGACGGCGCATCGGGCGCATTCAAGGATATGTGTCTGGCACAAGGCGTCAAGTTGATGGGCATTCGCAAGCCGCGTGTACACCAGGACACTTCTCAGGGGCAATACGCAAACAGCCAGGGCTGGGTGGAATACAGCAGTACAGACTACTCGTCAGGCAAGACGGTATACAATCTGAAATTCACCATCCCTGCCTGTACTCAGTGGTTCTGGAACAACTTCATTAACAATCCTTACCAGAATACCTATGAGAAAGGCATCATCGCCTATTGGAACGATGAAGGCGAATACGGCCCACCTTACAACTTCCTCTGCTGGCAGAAAGGGCAATACGAAGGCCAGCGAGCATACAATAACAACCGTGTATTCTCACTGAATCGCCAGTATGAAGGGGGTGCACATCGTTATGCCTACACCGTCTGGTCGGGCGATCCGCATTCAAGCTGGGAGATGATGGCCGATCAACCACTCGCCATGCTGACATGCACCAATCTGGGCGCTTCCTGGTGGAGCATGGATGTCAGTGGCTTCCACGGCCCGCCAGGCGATGAGCTCTATTACCGCTGGATGCAGATGGGTGCGTTCGTGCCCGTTTTCCGCATCCACGGCCGAATCACCGAAAAGGAACGCGAACCGTGGTTCTACGGCCCGCAGGCCGAGGCTTTAAGCAAAGAGATCATCGAACTCCGTTACCAGTTGCTGCCTTATCTTTACAATGCATACTGGCGACTGTACAGAGATGCGGTACCGATCTGCCGACCACTCGCCATGGACTGGCCGGAGGATCCGAATGTCGCTAATACATCCGAGGCCTGGATGTTCGGCCAGAGCCTCCTGGTCAATCCGATCGCAGCAGGCGGCATTTCTTCCAAATCGATCTATCTGCCGCCCGGTGAGTGGCTGGACTTCTGGACGGACACGCAATTCCCCGGCGGAGGGAGTTTCAATATACCGGTATCGCCCTCAACAGTGCCGGTTTTCGTACGAAAAGGCGCCATCATCCCGATGCGCCCTGTAGCTCAGTATGTCGATGATGTCGCGGGCATGGAGAAGATCAGCTTCCATATATACGGCGCGGGTTCCGACTCATTCGATTACTATGAGGATGATGGCGCAACGTACGATTACGAATCCGGCGGATACTGCCGCATTACATATACGCACACTACAACCGATACCCATCAACTGCTCGGCATCAGCGGCCGTGAGGGCAGTTTCTCTCCCGTTATTCGTCCCGGCTATTTCAGCTTCCATGCAGTAAGTGAAGAACCGTCCGGCGTCAGCTTTAATAATAACCCGTTGACATACGTTTCATTGAGCCAGATTGAAAATATCAGCGGAAACGGCTGGACCTGCGACAGCGCCGGCCATCGTGTGCTGGTTCGACTGGCCGACCCATTTGCTCAAGGAACGCTCAGCGTCTCATTTATCGATATCAACGGGCCGGGCAACCTGCAGGCATCCATGCTTTCCTCTCCGCTGCGTGTTGCATTGTCGTGGCATGACAACTCGGACAACGAGGATGGATTCCTGATCCAGCGGAAACCATGCCAGGGTGTCAATGATTGGCAGACCATCGGCAGTGTTGGTGCCAACGTCACCCATTTTACAGATACAGATCATCTGTACGGCCTGATTCAATATACTTACCGTACAGGCGCCTATAAAAACTAACGGTATGGCGCTTTGAGCCCCCGACAGGCACAATGTCCGACAGGAAAGGAGATGAAATTATGAGAAATGAAGCGATGTTATCTGTAATGCTGTTATTCAGTAATATTATGATTCTTAACACACACAGTATTGCACTGGTTACCGTCGATGACTATTGGTGGGACAGCCTGGACCATTTGCAACTTTCGGGTTTTCAGCCGGATTCGCCTGTAATCTATGATAATGAAGGTGACGACGACGTTGCCTGTGGCCATTATCTACGCACCAAGGCCAGCCTGGGTGAAATTAACCTTGTTGGATGTGTCTCCACTCAACTGGATCCCCATGGTGATTTCTATGGCGAATGGGCTCATCAGAAATGGTTTGACATTCATAATGTCTGCGCTGATTCCGGTATGTGCATGGATCGTATCCCATACCCGGCCAGAGGCCAACAGAATAAGATGACCAGACCCACCAGTGGCAACATCTGGGATACAGCTTACACGCCATCCGACGGCAGTAACCTGTACGTTCAGGAAGCACTCAAGGCATCGCCGCAGAGACGATTGCTTATCTACGTCGGCGCGCAGAAAAATACGATTGCTACAGCCATCCTTCAAAGCGGCGGATCGATCTGTAATAACATCTGGGTAATGGGGTGCGGGTTCGATCTCGGTTACAACGACGGCTGGAACGACGGACAGAAGTGGGCGGCACACATTGTTGCGAAGACCTGCCGGGTCTTCGCCGGCGGCAGTGGATACGGTTGGGACTGGCCCAGCCGCAACAGTTGTTCTGAATGGACTTACCAGCCTCGCTGCTGGGATGAATGGAATATGATTCCGGAAGTACCGTACATGAGTACAACCACCAATCCCTACGGCTTGAAATGGATGGTAAGCGTCCGGCCAACCCATCTTCCCACAAGCCCGGCAGGCGCAATAATGCCG
>CAYRND010000180.1:0-6660 GCA_964425365.1 uncultured Phycisphaeraceae bacterium | reverse complement strand
TGCCGCCAGTCCACGCCGGTGTCGATGACTGCGACCACCACCTCCTCGCTGCTGATCACATTGTTCGGATCTGCCAGGGGTCCTGAAATGAGTGGATTGGGATCTGATCCGACACTGATATCCCATGCTTCGGGTGCGTCTATATCGTTGTCCAAAACAGCATTCAGTCCCCAGAGCGAGCCGTCGACGTAATAGGGGTCATCGGGATGGGTCGCCGTCGGCGAGGCGATGTAGTTGAGGTGGAAGTACTCCACGTCCGGGTTGTCCGCCAGCCAGGCGGCCGCGGTGTCCTCGCTCGTCCCCGGGGTCTCTATGAGCACCAGGCCCTTCCGTCCCAGTCCCTTGATGACGTTGGCATCAACGCTGCCGTCAAGGTAGTCCGCCGCGCCGGCAACCGAATCCATCATTGAAGCGGCGGCGTCGGTGAACCGGACGATCCACTGGCCGGGCATGTAGCCCGGCAGGTACTCCTCACCGTTGGCGTTGATCGCCTCCACGCGCGACGAGGCGTCCAGCACGGGGGTCATGGTCGTCTCTTCCGACAGGACCGAGAACCACTCGGACGAAAAGGCGTCGGCGTCCTGTGGAATGATCTCCGATCCCGACAGGAGCAGCCGCGGTTCGAGGCGTTCGAATTGTGCCGGATGTGATATTGGGGATCTTGTTTCCATGTCTACACTCCCTCCTTCCACCAACGGTTGGAACACAAACAATGAACGGACGCCAGCAGAATATTACTGCATGTGATAGTATACCATTACATAGACTATTATAATATGAATAAATTCTAACGCGACATTAATATATTTCAATTGATATTTTCAATGCTTTATAAAACAATTCACACCACAATCTCCGCGACGATCGAAACTATAGGAAAATCGGCCCGATTGCCGATGGAACATTAAACAATACCTGGCCATAAGGATATATCGTTTTTCGTCGATGTCGCGGATTGCCGTGATTTTTGACCCGAACCGGTTGCGTTTCCGCGTCTGGTGGGGGCGGCGTCGGGGCGCTTCGTTGCATGGGCGCCGGCACAGACAAGATGGTTGCGTTCCCGGCGTAACGCGCCGGTGGTTTGCGACGCGACGAACGGAAAAAGACGAATTGAAAACGAAACGGATGACCGGGCCGCGCAGTGCCGAGCACGGCGGGTCGAAAACGACGACTGTCTGCCGCGTGAGAAATGAGCGGAAACAGTGTATTTTAGTTGACTGCAAATGATTATTATATACAATAATATGATACAGACGGTGATTTCGAAGGGGCACTGTGAAATGCCCCTCTTTGCGGCAGGCACGACGATTGAAAGATTAGCTTACATGTTGTCCCTGAAGCCGGGTATTGTGTACGAATGCGCGTATGCGGTGCGAGGCGGTAAGTATAGAGTCTACTGGAGGAGATAGAAATGTCACGTGAGAACTCAGACAGCCGTCCTGGAAAGACACCGCTCTTCGAAACGCTCGAAGAACGGCTGATGCTTACGTCACTGGTCGAGGGGGAGTTTTTCATTTATTATAATACTCAGCAGCAGGCAGTGCGTGTCGACCTGAATGATTACGATCCCGACACCTTCGCGGCGGTCGAACTCTTCTCTTACATCGACGGCGACGGTGTCGACGATGAAAGCAGATTCGGGCTCACCGACCTGGTGGGTTTGAAGAACGGCGGGGGCGATTACTCCTCGATTTCACCGCAGTCCGTGGGCCTGGCGGGCGTGGTCGATTGGGAGGACGGGGAAAATATACTGGAATATGGCGATGGGGGGACGGTCCAGTGGAACCAGAACCCCAATGAAGGCAGAAACCCGCCCACCACAGAGGTCTTTTCGGTGTATGTTGCATCCGCCTCCGAATCGACGTCGCTGACCTTCACAAATTTGCCTACCACTGAAGAAAGCTGGACCGATAAAGACTGGATGGGGCCCATCGATCCCTACGGAACAGGCACCTATAACGGTCAGACGCTGAACATAGCCCTCTCCCCGGCGGGCGGTGCCGATCTCGGTTTTTCCGTGGACCGAGGAGGCGACCCGGAGGCAGAGGCAGGACCCGCCGCAGTGCTTGGAGTGGAGAGGGGGTTTTTTCCGGGCGGCATGGTCTACCGCGGCGTGGTGGTCAGCGAAGAGGCGTATTCCGGCACCAGCGACAGCGTCCCCAACGCGATCAATGTCGATGCCATGACGGCTATTGAAGGTCTTGGCGACAGCCAGTTGTACTTCGTGGAGGAGCCGTTCGGGGCGCTCGGCATTTCTGATCAGTCCGAGGTGGGGCTCGGAGAGAACGACGAGCCGCTGATAGACAGGGACTTCGATAACGACGGCACCCTTGACTCGATCGTGTATGACTCCGTGATGGACGCACTGGTGGCCGACGACGCCGGCAATTACTACGCGCTTGACAGCGACATCAGGGCCTCTGTTGTCCCGGAGGTGGGGTACGATACGGACAATGACGGTGACCGTGATGCACCTGCGTGGTCTCTCGTTGAAGAGGGGGAGGTGGCTCAGGCCCTGGCGCTCACCGACGACGGCATATTTTACTACATTCAAGAAGGGGGTATAGTGTGGTCGATTACCAGGGACGGTTTGATCCAATCAGGTAGTGATACCGGAAATGATATCACATCTCTGAGCTTCGGGGAAGATACAGTGTACGGTGTGTACCAAGAAGGCGACGGCAGCTACTTGGCCTTTGACCTGGAGGACTCGGCCGAGACAGGTGATATTAACCGGTTTGTTCCAATTGTGTCACAACTGCCCAGTGATGTCAATGGTGACGGCAACATCGAGGGGGATAACGAAGAAGCCAAACCCATAACCATCGACCTCATTGCCTGGCCCGAGAATCCCGGCGATGCCGACCCGGACCTGCTGTCGCCCGGCAATCAACTTTACGGGTTCGACTATAATAGTATGGGTCTATATTATATCGATCCCAGTGTGCCTTCTGTATGGGCGGACAATAATTACGCGCACGCCTACCAGCAAGTTACGGTACTGGATCACTTCTACCGGGATATAACCTGTATAGGCGGCCAGTTGTACGGGGCAACGAACAGATACATTTACCAGATATCGGAAGACGGGACCGAAACGCTAATCGCGTCGCCGATCGATATGCTCAAACAGCAGGTTAAGGATACGCCGAACGTGTCGGTGGCAAACGCCCGCATTACCGGGCTAGCCTATCACGACGGCAATTCCGGTGAACACGGCGCACTGTGGGTGACCTACAAGTTGCCGGACCTCGCCGACGGCCGGGGACGGCCCGGGAATCCCGATGAATACCATCTCGTCCGCGTCGACCTCGGCGGCGTCATCGAGCCGGTGGATACAACCGACGGCAGCACCGAGGCCCGGACTGCGGGCGGCGTCACCACTCCCTGGGGTATCGCCGAGCAATATGATGCTGATGGTTACTTTCAGGATGAACTGCCCCCCGTGGTCTCCGGCCTGGCGAATCCGCCCGGCGGGGGGCATGGTGAGCGCTATGCCTATCGCGAGATCAGGGCGGCCGCCCACGACCCCGAGGATGATGTATACTACGCCGCGGCCCGCATATTCGACATGGATTTAACCGACGGGGATGATACTGGAACATACGCCCTCATCACGATCGAGGCGGAAACGGGTGTCGCGACGTACGTGGGTGCCATGGCCGACTATGTAACCGCCCTCGAATTTGACGAGACAGCGCCTGACCCGATACTGTACGGGGCCGACTTCAACGGGGACATACGGAGTATAGACCCCGCCACCGGCGCGTTTACCGGCCTGGTGAACAGCGGCTTTGCCGCCATGGCCGGCACGGTCGAGGGACTGGCCTACGTGAATGCGAACGGAAACGAAGGGATGCTCGCGCTGTACAGCCCGGAGCTGGATCCCTTGAGCGGAACGGCATTCAGGGATTACGACCAGATATGGGCGGTGGATATTAATCCCGGTACCAACAACGTGGCATTGCTCTACGATAACGATCCGACCGACGACCCGGCCAGTGTGGGCATTGATCCGGATGGATTGTACCCGGAGAACGACACGGTCATGCGGGACGGGCTGACCTCCCTCGCGTATTCCGCCGCGGACGAGAACTTCATATGGTCGACCGCGCCGGGCAGGGTGAATGACGGTGTTTTCCGGCTGCAGCGGCTCCCGATAACGGCCATGCTGATGCAGGCGTGGGGCAACAGCCCCACCGCTGCAGTGGTCGGGCCGCTTTATGCACCTTCCGGCCTTCCCATTGCCGAAGTGACCGGGCTGGATGATGCCGTTGACGTGACTGACGCGGCGCTTGACCCGTGGCTCTGGGCGGTTGGAAAAGAGGCCGACATGAATCCCTGGGTTAATCCTCCTGGTCCCCCCGATCCGGCGGCCCCCGCACCGAACGTGATCGCCGACGCCGTGTCCATCATGGAGATAGATCCCTTCAGCGGCGGTGTCACGCAGTTCCACACGCTGTACGACGACGTCATGGCCGGAACGGATCCGGATACTTTCACGAACGTTACATCGCTTGCCTTTCTGCCGCAGGATGTCGATCCCGACGAGCCGCCGATAGATATCATGTACATCGTCGCCGAGGAACCGAATCCCGGTTTTGAAGGTACCTATAATATTTACGATATCGAGTACAGTCCCGTTGCCGCAGAAGCGCCCGAGACGGGATATCTTAGAGACGACAATAACACCGACAATACCGGCCCGGACGGCCCCGGAGATCCGACGACGGGACCATACGATATCATGGGGCTCGACGGCGGAATCCGGGTGGATTTTGAAGACACTGTCGCGGGCTTGGATTTCGCGTATAACTTCGTGGACCCGGACAACGATTTCTTCGAGGCCTGGGCGGTTGCCGTCGACGAAATAACGGGGGTAACGATGCTCTATACGGTCGATTTTGACGAGGACCAGTCTGACGCGGTGATGCGTGCGTTCGGGGAATTGGAAGCCGACGCCGACGTTGCGTTTACATCCATGGCGATACCGATAGGCCGGTGGATCGTTGACGAACATCAGTTCATCACGATGTGGTCCGGTATCAAGGAGTTTTATAACACTGCCGCGCAGGGGATTGGGATTGGCCGCACGGTCTTCGCCACCTACCGGAATGCCGGCGGGAGCGGAATAGAAATGCTTGGGCAGCCGCTGGGCGCCTTGAAGGTGAGCGGCCGGCTTGCCGGCCAGATGATCACCTACAATTCGGTGGGGCTGATGGACGTTGGTTTTCTTAATGCGGCGGTGAATATCGGCGCCAACCTCGGCAACTTCGTGTCACGGACCGGGGTTGCTGAATCATCCATCGATGTGCGCGGGACGGTCGGGATGATCGATTCCCGTGGCAGTCTCAGTGAATCAATTATAAACGCGCGGGCGGACCGCAGTATCTACGAGCCCGACGACGAGTTGTACGAGATGGAGGTCGCCGTGATAGAGGCTCCGCCTCCCGACCCGCTCGCCTGGTTCTACGAGGTGTGGCGGGGAGAGAACCTCGACCTCTACTGGGACCCGCTGTACGACATCTATCCGTACCGGCTGATGCCCGATTACTCCAACGACACGCTGGACACCGCCCAGTTCATCAGCCACCCGTCCGGCACGTTCAATATCACCGGTACGCTTGATGCTAATCACCCGGGCACCCTGTTGCGGCCCCTCGCACCGGATACCGGCTACGTCCGAAACAAGGAGGTCGACTTGGTCGATTGTTATGCCATATCCCTCATGGCCGGCCAGACCGTAATGCTGGATGTCAACGAAGAGGCCGACGAGGGTCTCCAGGATGAGACGCTGGTGACCTCGGTGCGCCTCTACAACCCCTACGGGGAATGGGTCGACAGTTGGGGTTTCGAGACCGTCGAGGACTGGGGCATCGGGTCCGACGGAGTGACCCCGGAGGCGATGATTTTCACCGCCCCTGAGGCGGGGGTCTACTCCCTTGCCATCAGCAGCGAACTCTTCCCGATGGGGTACTCATACACCATAACGAACGGTCCAGCCAAGGCCCTCGGCGCTGTTCATACGATCGGTGATCTCAGCGAGATCGAGGTTTCTTCGGATCGGGGCGGCGTGGGCGCTGTAAAAGTGACCGGCGGTATCAACGATTTCTTGGTGAGCGCACTGTCAGGCAGCGACAATGCGACGGTCGGGTCCTTCAGGGAAGCCGGAATAACGGCCGTGGAGGGGGGTACCATCTCAGAAACCCTCGTTAATTCAGACAGTCATGTCGGTCGTATTGCCTCCACTGCCGAGGGCGGGGCCCTGGATGCCAGTATCGAGGCCGGGTCGCTGGTGTACAACGACGACGCACACATTCAGAATGTCTATTCATCCGGGGATTATATAGAGGGAAATCTCATCTACGCCACCGGCAGTATCGGCGTTGTCGAAACGCTGGGGGATCTGCAGGGGGGCGTCTGGATAAATGCCAACAACGATCGTACCGGTCCCGCCGGGAATATCGATCTTATTCGAGTTCACGGCGACTATGGAACAACCGGTACCGGCATTCCCCGCCTCGAGCACAACGAGGGCGGCAACGTTCGCTTCGTCCAGGTCGACGGGGACATCTACACGTTAAGCGACAGCACGGACTGGGTATCGCCGCAGGGAGAGATCAGCGTGCCGAACATGAGTTCGGTGACCCTCGCCGACGA
>CAYRND010000179.1:0-6673 GCA_964425365.1 uncultured Phycisphaeraceae bacterium | reverse complement strand
GTTAAGGTGAATGCAAAGTTCAAGACTGGAGATTTGGAATTCAGGATGCTGTTTCAGCGTCCATAGTCCCGAGCTTTCAAGTCTCGAAGATTGTTGAACCATTAACTTTGAACGTTGCTCTTCGTGTCTTCCGGCCAAGGGAACCGCCGACATGAGATGGCCGCGAGGATGGATACTCCCATCACTTCAGCGAAACGATCAACAACTGCGGCGGCGGCGGCGGCGGCGGGTTCGATCGGGGTCAGGTAACCGGCAGTCAGTGCCACCAGCCATTCGCTCAGTCCCAGGCCATTGGGTGTGACCCCGGATAGTTTGACGAACAATGAAAGTGAGACAATAAGCACGGCATGGTCGAATTCGAGTGGTTGGCCGACCATTCGAAAGGCCAGCCAGATCCGTACCGCCGCGACGATCAGATCAAGGCTTCGCAGCACCGCCCAGGACCAGCCGTATGCCACTCGCCGATTCAACGTCAAACGCACAATCCACGATGTGATACTCCCGAACAATCCCACGATAACCAGGCAGACGGCCCAGCGGATAACCGCCTGAAAATCCGACATCGTGATCAGTACCAGACAGACCGAACCCAGGACCACCACGGCCAGAACCAGGATGATCGCGAGAATGTACGCCGACTGACGAAGCGGGAGCGCATGCTTCCATTTCAAGAAGCCGGCCCGTCCCAACAGACCGAACCGCGGCAAGGGCAGATAGTTCAATAGTGCGCTGATCGCCGTAAGCCGCAGCATCATTATGGGACCCACGGACGGACATGCGTCAAAAACCAACGTCACCCGCCAGAGCAATAGTCCTGTCAGTGCCACGTTGAGCATCACTGCTATGACCAGCAGCAGCATTTCAGCAGGGTCCAACTGCAACCAGATCGACAAGTCGGCGTCCTTGACAGCGTAAATCACGGCCAGTGCCATGAGCACCAATCCCGCTGTCATTGCCAGCAACTTCATCACCGGTAGATGGCGTTGATCTGCCATGACAAATAATCTTAACATATCGATTCCATATCGCATTCGACTCACATGTTGATTAAAATAAGGATAGATTGGACGATGGTTTTCGTTCAGGCAGTCAGAGTTTGCGTAAACGGGTCCGATGCAGTCAATTGTGGTCTTCCGGAAATAAGGATGAATCAAATGGTCGACGATACCGAACAGCAGCAGCGTCCTTTTTTTGCTACGCCGCTCGGGCTGGTGACGGCAGGTGGTCTGATGTGGCTTGTCGCCTGCATCACCGCGGCCTCGGCAGTCGCGGTATTGCGAAACAGTTCCTTTGAAAGTGAAACCGCCGAGGTGCTGATGAAGTACCTTTTTCTTACGCCGTCGACCCTGTTCGGGCTGCTGAGTATGATTTTACTGATTGTCGGATCGATCCGTTGGGCGGTCTATGGCCGAAGTTCGACGGGTGTGAGTCCGAGCCAGAACGACGACCAGGTCGTCGAGTTGCTCAAGTCGATCAATGACCGCCAACTGCTGAGTGAGACGACCAAGCGTATCGCCTATCGGCGTGAGGATATTGAAGCGATCCGGCGTGCAATCCGTGAGGATATTGAAAAGCGGAACTTCGACGCCGCCATGGTACTTATAACGGAGCTGGCGAGCGTTTACGGTCACCGTGAGGAATCGGAAGAGTTCCGCGATCAGCTTAACGCCGCCCGGATGACCGAGATGGAAGGGAAAATTACACGATCGCTTGCCCGGATCGACGAGATCATCAGCCGCCATGAATTCGATCAGGCCGCCAGGGAGGCCGCGAAACTGCAGCGTCTTTTCGCCGAATCGGATCGCGTTCGGAATATCAGCAAACGCGTCACCGAGGCGCGTGAGCAGTACAAGCGCGACCTCGAGCGCGAATTTCTGAAGGCGACGGAGCGTGATGATGTCGACCGCGCGATGCAACTGCTTCGTGAAATGGACAAATACCTGACGGAACAGGAAGCCGAGCCGTTCCGCGAAACGGCGCGTGGTGTAATCGGCAAGGCACGAGATAACCTTGGCGTACAGTTCAAGCTCGCCATTCAGGACCGCGAATGGCTGGATGCGGTTCGCGTGGGCGAACAGATCATCCGCGATTTCCCGAACACGCGAATGTCGGACGAAGTACGTGACATGCTCGACCTGCTCAGAGAACGAGCAGCCGGCCAGCAGGCGGCCGCTCCCAGACGGATATGATTCTGTAATACAGTTTGCTTGAATACGCTCTGAAACGCCTTGTTTTCTTTTTTGAAAATAGAAGGCATTATCACAACGTAATATTTGCGACTGCTATCCTGTATAACGGCGAAACGGGGATTGCGTCGGGAAATGCCGAAATACTGCAACGCATAGTTGGGTAAAATGGGTTGACTGCATTTGGAGATTAGAAAAGCATCAAGTGTAAAGGTCTAACATAAGTCTGCCCTCTTCGCACTGCGACTTCTGTTTCATCATTATTCAGTTTAATCCAGCACTGACGCGACACGATAACAATACGTAACCAATCCATTCAGGTCGTTGGCATCAGTGTATTCGGTTACGTTTTGATTGACCTGCCCGATGGTTGTCCAGACATTCCGGCCGATAAAGGGCCGTCGCTGAATGAGGAAATGGTCTTCCTGGGGGTCGTGCGAATTATCCTGCCAGGTCAAGTGTATTTCATTATGAGTGACAACCGTCGCTACAAGTTCATCGGGCGCATTGACCGGCACAGGTATATGTACCATCAGATCATCAATGACAGTGGCAATATCCTGATTTGACATCAACCTGACAAGGTAGCTGTGATCGCGATCTGTTGACAGTTGAAACTGATTTGCGCCGTCACCTGCGACATTGTTATAACCGTCCGTCACCTGTGTCCAGTAATTGCGTAATCCTCGCACAGCATAAAGGCAGGCGGTCTGATCCCAACTGCATCGACTGTTACCATAACCGACGTATATTTCGTACGCTTTGCGAACAGGATTGTCCGGGGGTGTTTCAGTGAAAAGCCTGCTGCCCGTATAGATAATGGAACCGATTTCATTACCGCTGAAATTTGCAGGCGTCGGCCAGCTCCGGCAAACATAGGATGATGCCCCGCCATCCATGTAAAAATTCCATTCTTTTCCATTCGGGTATTGCCCGCCCATATCCGAGAGCACCTTCACTTTCTGCGCCACCAGATTGATTCCATTAAGCGGGCTGTATTGATCGGGTTGTGACTGGAGCAGGTTTCGCAGGTTTCGCAGCGGTCCAACAGCGATAATCACAACGCTCTGATCCGGCTGATCTGCGAGAATCTGCCGATACAACACTGTCGCATCGGGCGCATTATTCCCATTCTGAAGGTCATTCGGCCAGTTCTTTGCAATGTGTTCATTATAGCCGCCGCCGCCGAGGAATCCGTTTTCCTTCAGTGTTCCGATTGGAATATCGGGCCTGCCGTAATAGGTGTTTATTGCATCAAGACATGGTGCGCCCCATTCCGAACTGGTGCAACACATCATTGCAAGAACATGGCATTCCCCCATATCAGACAACGCGTGTAATACCGCCATGGAACCTGCATCGTCACAGTCCGGACCAATATCCGTATCAAAAATCACATTCACACTCTCCGCTCGAGTTGAAGTCGTCACCATTAACACAATTGCACAAGACACAACTACCCATAATGCAGTATACTGCACTTTAATCTCATTCATCTTTTCGCGCCTTTCACACAACAATTTATTGGTATTGAAGCCAACTGTACAAAATCAATTTTTCCATATGAACTGTCCTTCACGCCGCTGAACAGAGCCGTATTTCCTGATTGTGGATAATTTCACATTCATTGCTTCACCGCCCCCACGCGATACCGATACTCGATCAGCCCGAATACTTGATTCGTATCCAAGAATTCTGTTACATCCGGACCAACCTGACCGACCTGGTGCCATTGGTCCAGCCCCTGATACGGCCTTCGCTGCACAACGAAGCCATCTTCCTGATCCTCGCCGCTTGAGTTATCCTGCCAGAAGAGCTCGACCTGAGAACCGTTGACGGCAGTTATCTGGGTGATTTCGGGTACAGGTATGGTGGTGCCGGTGAGGGTAATGAGTACCGATTCGGTACCCGAGGGGAGTATCAGACGGTTGCTGTTGTAATCAACTACCCCTGCAGTTGCAGTGAACTGATCATTACCTATGAAGATGGGCAGGTCGATCCAGATTTCACCGGCGGGCTGGTCACCGCTGAAGGCAATATCAATGTATTTACCCGTACTTGTGAGTTCATATCCGAATCGTCGGCCTGCAGTCAGCGGGTGGTTTGAAATTGAGATCGGCGAATCGTCGCCGTCGACCCAGTGGTCGGGTATGCCGCGTCCAATGATCACGGTACCGTCGATTCGTTCGGCAATCAGCGCCTCGATAAAGACCTTGTTCGTTACGGCGATTCCCCAACTATGCGGGCATGAGCCGAACCCTTCCTCCGGATGAGTACCTTCCCAACCAGTCGTGTTCGAGGGAAACTTGTGCGCTTCGTAATAGCAGTTCGGACCTGAAAGCGCGTAATCCAGCATAAACCGGTAACCGTAATACCAGTAATCGCGATGTCGCGTACCGATGAAGCATCCTGCCTGCTGTCCGACGTTATAGGCATTTGAAAATTTATATGGTGAGTCCGTGCCCCAGCCCCCAACATCACCGTATGGTAATTCAGTGGTTGCGATTCGTGCGATGCCGTAATCATAAGTCGACTCGACCCTATCGATCAGCGGACCGTACTGATCGCCTATGAACAGAAACCCGTCCCAGAACCACCTTCCCATGTGGAAGGGATTCGCCCATGCCCCGGATTTAGGATCCTGCGACCAGCGGAAGTAATCGTTCGGATGGAACATCTCAAATGGAATGTAATTGAGTCCGTTATTCTGAATGGTCTGGCTGATTGCGTTATTGGCGTCGTTGAGCAGGCCAGCATAGAAGTCTGTTGCCCAGTTCGATTCTGCCACATCGCCGACCTGGTCACAGATATAGCGGTAACCGAGCATTCCCTGAAGCGCTGAGGTATTATCCATGGTCCAGTAACCGTTGTTATCCAACCCCCCAGGACTCCCGCATGACGCCATTGGGACCGGTCCGATTGGCAGCAACGCGGTGTGCGACTTCTTTAATCGTATCGAACTGCTGATTAATATGATCGATATCACCGGTTTTGAGCAGGTAAAGCGCGTATATCCATGCGTATTTGTAGAACGAATCGGGGTAACCGCTGTCGTCCTGGTGCAGCGACATCATGCGTTCTTTGGCGAGGTGAAAGTCACCGATGCTCAACAGCCATGCAAGAATGCCAACGGTATCATGGGAGTACAAGCCATCGTAGCACCATTCGCCCACACGGTGCTGATACTGACCGAAGACGTCATCGCGAATAATATGGACGTAGATGAATCCTGCACGGTATGCGTCGGCAAGGTCTTCGTCCGGAATCTGATTGATGACGGTGATGGTGTTCAGTTTTGCATCCCAGTGCTGTTGCATATGGTAGAAGTGGGTGTCCCAACTACCCGCAGCCTGAATCTCACTGTTTGACGGCCAGTTGCAGCCCTGCGCGAAGCGATCAATTGGAATGGCTAAATCATGGTTTACCGTTTCGCCGGGGTTGACGTACGTGCCGGGTGAACTGAGCGTTGTAAACGAGCCGTAAGCTCCCGGTGACAGGTCGCGGCCGACGCTGCCGTGGTTATACACCTGGATGCGGCAATAGGCGAGTATGAAGCGGTTGTTGTTGAAATAGACTTCGTCTCCGAAGTTCATAATTTTGACCGTGCAGTCATCGCGTTCAAATTCGGTGACCAGGCAGGGCAGGTACCCCGAATGGTTATACCATTTGAATGCGGTGGGATTATTGAAAATATTGAAACCAACGGTGACATCGCCGAGCGCGCGGATGAAAAGCGAACCGTCATGATAGGCGATCGCACCCATGTCATCACCTTCCCAACCGATCTGTGAACGCGTTGCACTACTACAGGTACCGGCGGCCAGGATCGGAGCATTCAAACCAATGATGAATATGAAAGCAATCCATGCGAATGCTTCCGAAGCAAGTCCAGGTTTCCCTCTGAACATTTTCAACCTCCTCTGGATGAAATAAGCATGACTGTTTCAAATCCCTCCGTCAGATCCTTCGAGAGAATGGAATGATGTAAATGTACGAATCCTGAACATCAACCAGATCATCCCTGACGCATCGACTTTCTGGCGCCATAGTTGATCCCAATGCCATGATAACACACTGCACAGACAATTTCATTAAAATTGTTCAATTGTCCTATAAATTTAATGATAACGGACAAATTATATAAATAGTTGTTAATATTATAATTATAAGATTAAAAGATATTTCGATTGATTGCTTAACGCGATCATGATGTCAGCCTTGTTTCGTCGTCAATACTTGTATGCTCTTAATGAATAACATTGGATGGCGTTTCACCCCGATGGAATCGTATCTAAATTCAAATCATCTATAATGCTTTTGTGTATGGGAATTTGCAGTAAAGACGGGTTGCGTAAGGCAACTCTGCCTGAGTGGATTATCTTGGGAGTGTCCACGTCACAGCTACCGAAATTCCCGTATTTCTGCTGTTTTATCAACGTCTGCTTCGAAACGTTCGGCATCCAGCGATTTAGGTGCGATTGCCCTGT
>CAYRND010000178.1:0-6718 GCA_964425365.1 uncultured Phycisphaeraceae bacterium | reverse complement strand
GATTCATCATCACTGCTCTACACTGTCAAGGGTGTGGGTTGGCCGGACGCTTACTGAATGGTCACATCGGTTTCAACGAGCCCGGGTTCCTGCGTGAAACGGGCGTCCGGCAGGATCTGCCTGGCCTACGTTGGGGTCGTTCGTATGTTTCTGAGTTGAGTAAGTCGAGTCGAGGTCATTCGATGATAGCGGATTCGGGCGTTGAGCTGACGCATGGCGTGACGCTGGGTATGGGCCAGGTTCTCGGCGCGAAGCGTATTCTGCTGCTGGTGAATGGCGAGCATAAACGAGCTGTTTTACGTAAGGTGTTGTCGGAAGAGGTTTCTGATGAATGTCCTGGTACTTTGTTGCGTGATCATGGCGATGTCATTTGTGTATGTGATGAGGCGGCCCTGGGTAGTGATTGATTCTATAAGTCATCAGGTTTCATGTTATTGCGGTGATATTTCCATGAGTGATACGCTGTAGATATTTGCGCGGAATATATGTGTCAGCGAATTTGCATCGAGCGTGATCGATTTCGGTGTGAACATTTCGCTGAGTTGAGCGGCCTGTTTGAGAATGGTCCATTCTTCTGGCGATGGCTGCAGCGGGCTACCCATTTCGAGCCAGACAGTATATGCGTTGCTGATAGTATGATCGATGGTATGTTGAGTGACGCGAATATCACCTGGTGCGAAAGGTATGTTATTGACGGTAATTCTGACGAGGTCATTCTGCGTGGGATCAGCTTGTGCCCCGGTAACATGGTTATAGACGAGGACCTGTATAGCGTCGTTATTATTTGTCATGGTAGCGACACCACCGACGCCATCGCCAGTGGTTCCGCCAGTGAGCGATATCCACTGGTCAGACAATCTATGCAACAGTTGGAAAGCGTGGAAGACTGGTTTTTCGAGGTCGTAAGAGTCAGGTATATCGGGATGTCCTCGCAGGAGCATCCCGAACGATCCATCGAAAGCATCTCTGCTGCCGGCGTCCCATTCTTCGAAGATATCCGATATAACCCAGAACGAGTAAGCATGCGGCACGGGATAGGGTTCGTTATCGGCGAGCAGGTGAATGGTTTTAGCGACGAAGCTAGCGGAGCTTTCGTGATCGCTATGTATAGGAATAGCGGCCGAGACTGGCGCCCATTCGGTGCACATGATTTCGCCTGTGAAGTTCCAGTTATTGACCAGGTAGTCATAGAGATCGGCGTGGAACTGCGGCATGGAGTTTGCGTTTGACGCGGCGCTTGCGCTACCGTCGAAGTTGATATCATCTGAATATCGATGATAGGTAACAAGATCGACGCGTGTACCGATCTGTCCGGTGGCGTAATTCGTTTCGTATGTACAATGGTCCATGAAATCGCGAACCCAATTCGGCACTTGCGGTGCGGATACGGCGGGTCCGCCGACCTTAACGAGTGGATCGGCCTCGATGATACCCTGTACGGCATAGTCGTACATTTTGAAATAATCTTCCTGTGTACCGTGGAAGAATCCGCCGAGTTCGGGTTCGTTCCATATTTCGAACCGCCAGAGATTCCTTACTTCGTCCTGGCCGTATCGAGCTTCGGAGTGCAGGACAAGCTCTTTGACGAGGTTTTTCCACTTGATGTAATCTTTCGGCGGGGTGGTATTAGCGGGTACGTTGTTATACCAGAAGAAGTGTCCATCGCCTGAGGCGAGGTCTTCCGGCATATGTGAAACTTCGATAATAGGGACGATACCACGAGCGCGAACTGCGTCGATGATCAAATCATAATTGGTCCAGTCGTAGACCGGGTTTCCGTATGAGTCTTCGTGATAGATTCCGATATCGTCATTCAGTATCCCGTGTGTTCTGAAGCGTTTGAACCCGCAGAGCCGGCTGCCTTTTTCGAGCGCATCCTGTATATTCCGGCCGTATGCGGACTGGAGGATGGTCATAGGGTGGCAAGTACCGACACATTCCTCGTAGAATCGCGACCATTGTCCGCGGTAATCTGCTGCATTGACGACGAGGTCATAATCGAGTGGAATGAGTATAACGTCATCGAACCATGCGGTACCAGAACCTTCGAGGATGAGTGTGATACTGAGTGTATCAGCGGCACTATCGGTGGTAAACTGTCCGACGCATCGAGTCCACTGGTTTGTGCCGGTGTATGGCGCGGCGTTCCAAGTTGATCCGATGATTGATCCTGCGTTATTGTATTGATCGATCCATGCGTAAGCGCCGTTTCCTGTTACGGCATCTGTTTTGACCCAGAAGCTGAATTCGTACTGTTTGCCTGGAGTAACGGCAACGCGGTTACCGTCATATTTTCTGAATCCGCTGTTGATTCCCGAGCCGGTGATTTTAACGGCGTAATCGCCGCCGCGGACCTGATCGCCTGTCCATGTCAAAACAGCGGGGTTACTGTTATTGAAAGTCGACCATCCATTATCGTTAACGGGATTCTTTTCGAAGTTTCCATTGAGCAGAAGGTTTGCGATATACGGTGTGGTGAGATCATCGGCAACGGCATAATCTGAATAACCGGCGTTATTAAATGCCCGTATCCGGTAGGTATATTTCGTTTCCATTTCGAGTCCGGCATCGGTATAAGCGGTGATATTCGAAGCTGTTTCCGTGACGGTTTCGAATGCTGCTGATCCTGTTGCGCGTTCAATTTCAAAGCCTGTTTCATCACCTGCGTTATCCTGCCAGTTCAGTTGGATGGTCATTTCGTCGATACACGACGCCATGAAGTCAGAAGGTGTTTCTGGAGGAGAACCGGCCCCCTCACGGCCGTAGTAGTTGATTGCGTCGATGTAGATGTACTGATTGTTCTGCGGCCCGATTTTTTCGATACGGACATTATGCGTTTCGTCAGATAGTCCGTTAATGGAGAATACCTGTACCTGCAGTGAGCCTGGGTCATCGTTGAAGCTGACTATCTGAACGGGGATCTGATCGACATAAATCTGAGCCTGTCCGCCCCAGGGATGTGTTTCGCCGATAACGGCGAGTTCTGTGCCGTGGAATGTAAACGTGGCATCGGCGAATTCCCGATCGGTTTCATGTGCGGTCTGATTGATTCGGCCGGTCCATCCAGTCTGTGTCGTCCAGTTTCCGGTGTAGACGATACGTTCATCGCCATCATCGACCTGTCGCCACTGGATTGAATCGTATTCAGTGTCAGCCACCGCGAGGTTCGACCAGTCGGAGTTCCCGGCCTGGTTATATGCGCAGACGCGGTAGGTATACGTTGTTGCGGGGATCAATCCGAGGTCATTGAATGCTGTCTGATCAACGGAAGCGATATATATTTCCTGGAATGCCCCGTCATGTTTTCTTTCGATTCTGAAACCATTTTCGTTTGTTGCGTTATCCGACCATGTGAGATCGATACGGCTGCTCGATACTGTGGCGGCGACCAGATTCGAAGGCGGCATAGGAATAGTCTGAGCCGGTGTGGTGACATAAATTTCGTTGCTGAATTCCGAGAATCCATGTTCATTAAACGCGTAGACCCGGTAGATATAGGTAGTTTCGGGTAGAACGCCGGTATCGAGGTAGGATGTGACATTTTCCGGAACGGAGTCGACTGGTCCGAGCACACCTCCGACGATGGTACGTTGGATGGTGAATCCGTTTTCGTTATCGGCGTTATCAATCCATGCGATGGTAACGTTGTATGGTTGTGCGTCGATTTCGTTGAGGTTAGAAGGGGGCAGAGGCGGCCCGTCGGTTCGCGGTTGTGCGGAGACTTCTGAGGATAATTCTGACAGTCTCCCCCAGGTATCGACCGCCTTTATGGTGTAATAGTATGTTGTACCGTTGACGACCTGGAAATCGGAGATATTATCAGCGTCGAAAGCGACTGCTACCGGGAAGTAAGGTCCGCCTCGCGTGTTACCACGATGGATGATGTAATAGAGTAGAGGCGGGTCTGCGGGTGGCGTTATCCAAGAGATATCAACGCGTTTATCATGTGGCTGAGCATTGACATCATGCGGCGTCGGCGGTGAGGGCGGGTCAAGTGTGGTTCTGCAATCTTCGTTTGAGAATCCGGAATAACCGACATCGTTGAAAGCGTTGACGCGATAGCAGTATTCGGTGAGGTACATGAGTCCGGTGTCGGTATAGTCGGTCTGATCGGCAGCCAGCGAGGCGATTTCGGTGTATGCACCTTGGTCGGTGGTTTTCCGTTGTATGGAGAAGCCGGTTTCGTTATCGGCGTTATCAATCCATGCGAGGTTGATCTGTGAATGGCTGAAGGTTTGAAGTTGGAGGTTTGAGGGCGGATCCGGCCGGGTCGGCGGGAGATCGGTACCGTAGAGGAAGGCATCGAGATAGATCCAATCGCCTGCAGATTTTTCGACACGGATGGTATATTGCGTTGCGGCGAGTTGTGTAGCGATGAATATGGACTGCTGGTACTGATCGGGTGTTTGCGAGTAGAAGCTGACGGTACTATGCAGCTGGTTGTTGAGGTAGACATCTGCTTCGCCGCCCCACGGCTGCCGATCTGCGACGAGTTCGATGCGATTCCCGGTGAAAGTAAATTCAACGGCTGCGTCGATATCGTTTGATTCGTGTATAGTCTGTTCGATTCTGCCGCCCCAGTTGGTATGAGCGGTCCAGTTACCGGTATAGATAATAGCGGGGTCGGCGTCGTCGGCTCGTTGTGCGTTTGTGAGAGTGGTTGTGATGCAAACGAGCATAGCGGCAGCGATGATGGTGATGGTGGTGTTTTTCATATTTCCTTCCTTCCTTCTCCGAGAGTCGCCAGCAATTTTTCCTGTATGCAGCGCGTTACAAAGCGGGCGTATTGTCATCTACCCGAGTCGTATTGTGTATTATCACGTGATAATTTCGGGTTTGATTCTGATGTGTTGCGGTTCCGGCGGCAGTTGGTGATTGATTCGTTTGAAGAGAAGTTCGACGATTTCGCGTCCGATGAGGTGATTCTGTTTATCGGCGGTTGCGAAAGGTTTGACGTCATTAAATTCCGCGGCGCTGTTATATTGCCAGTAGTTATCATACCCTGCGATGAGGATATTACCTGTTTTGTTGAATTTTCTGACGGCCATATCAAGGTGGAAAACGACTTCGTCTGTGGTGGTAACGACGGCGTCGATATCGTTGAACTGTTTGAACAATTCGTAGAGTATGCCGGTGGCGTAATCGACTTTCATCTGGAATTGTTCACATGAGTCTGAAAAGAATGGCAGTGCCTTAACGACTGTATGAGGCAGTGGTTCGATATGAGCCTCGCGCATTGCGATATTGCAGCCTCGTTCACGTTGTCTGAGCCAGCCGGGGTTATCCCCTGAGTGCTGTTTGAGTTCCCAGTAAGGCAGGATTTTTCTGCAGCCGTGGTCGACAAGCAGTTTTGTGATGGTATAAGCACCGGCGGCGTGATCGGAGTCGACGGTATCGAACTGATTCCAGTCATCGGCATCTGCGTACAGTACGACAGGAATGCCGGCCAGTCTGATTTCTTCGAGCAGATCAGGATAGACTTCTGTGATCCACGGCGAATCGCGGAAGGATATAACGCCGAGAGGTTTTTCGTTGATGATCTGCTGGAAGGTCTGTTTATCTGCCCTGTCGATATCGAGTGTGATGAAGTGTTGAGCGTATTCGCGGAGTTTGTGAATGGCGGAGAGTTGGATATAGCTTTCGGTAGCGGGGCAGATATTTTCGTAGCCGACATCGGGTTGATTCGCGAGAATGAGGATTGATTGAGCGATAATGGATTGTTGAGTCGGGGACTGTTTCTGCAGGAATCGAGCGTTTGTGGCGACGAAACGATTGGCGCCGTTGTTAAGTAGAATTCCTTCCTGTTCGAGTCGGCGTAATACGGTGATAATGACCCGTCTAGAGACATTGAGCGAGGAAGCGAGTTTTCGTTCAGAAGGGAATTTCTGATCGGGTTTGAATTTGCCGGTGCTGATCCATTGTCTGATGGTTCTTGAGACATCGACGAGCGAGTCGTCGCACTGATCGATATGGTCGTCATGATCAAGCGTATTTTGCTTTTGTTCCATGATAGCGAGATCCGTGAGGGTGCCAGTGTGATCCAGTGTGATCCAGTGTGATCCAATTTGTATCCAATCCGGTCCAATCCGGTCCAATCCGATCCAATTTGTATCCAATCCGAGCCAATTTTACGATATTTCAGAGAATTCTACAAGTACTTTTGTGCGCGCGTGATCAGCGGCGAGCGATCCGCGGCGGCCAACAAAACTATATATCTTTTATTTACAGACACTTGATGCATTTCCGTTATTTTTATACCTATGCTATGTCTGTTTAATCTCGTCAATTTGTGTTCATCTCAGGACGATCCAATCTGATCCAATTTGTATCCAATCCGGGCCAATTTTACGATATTTCTGAGAATTCTGGAAGTACTTTTGTGCGCGCGTGATCTGCGGCGAGCGAACCGCAGCGGCCAGCAAGGCTATATATCTTTTATTTACAGACACTTGATGCATTTACGTTATTTTTATATCTATGCTATGTCTGTTTAAGCTCGTCAATTTGTGTTCATCTCAGGACGATCCACTCTGATCCAATCTGATCCAGTTTGATCCAATCCGGTCCAATTTGTATCCGATCCGGTCCAATTTCTATTGGTGATTCAGGTTTTGGATGAATGCAGGTTTTATACGTTTGGGGTCTGAATTGGCATTTCGTGCTCACTGAACCACTACCGGCTGGAAGCCGGTAGGTTCAAAGTCGTGAGCTACGGGCT
>CAYRND010000177.1:0-6740 GCA_964425365.1 uncultured Phycisphaeraceae bacterium | reverse complement strand
TTGGACAATTACCCGAGCCTGAACTTACCCATAGATTCTGCTGAGGAGGCTTAAATAAAGGCACGATACGTTTGGTTGCCAGCTCGGGGTCTTCGTAACCTTCTTTGATGCATATTCCCTGCCAAGGTACGCCGTCCATGTAAACACAACCTTCGGCCCCGATGTTGATCAATGCAATCACTTCACTACCGGCGAAATGCTGAGGGACCGTACCATGAAACCGAAACCATGCAGATCCCCACATTTCACCCCATGGCTCACCTGGGGAAATCGGATGATATTCGCCGGATAATGCACGATCAAAATGAATTACATCATTCTGATCATACATATACGACGTTGATAGCGGCGTCATTTCGCGATAACGCGATACAGACAATCGATGGATAAAACGATCGATTCTCTCTATGATCATATGAACATCACGCATTACGTGTTACCTCGTTGCTGATGACGCCGTTCATCCACACGTTCAATAAAAAGCTGACTGTCTGGTCATGCTTCGCCGGGCCGTGCGATTTGGAAAGAATGATAATGCGAAGGACAGGTGATATCAACAGCCAATTGACTGTCAGCGCAGGCGAATAATGTGTTCTCAGTCAGCCGTAAAGTATTACCACGAGGGATATGTAGAACATGAAGTGGGAATCAGGAAATGCATGTTTCCTGACGAACGAGCATATCAGCGTGTAGATAATTCAATTTCCGGCAGGCAGAATCAGTTGAAAAGTCATGCCCTGGTCCGGCCTGCGGGTGGCGAGCAGTCGTCCGTTATGAGCCTGGGCGATCGATTCGCTGATGGTCAGCCCCATACCCATCCCATTTTTCTTAGTGGAGTAGAAGGGGTCGAAGATATGGTCCATCTGGTAGTCGGTCATACCCTGGCCGTGATCGGAGACAGAGATACAGATATGGGATGCGTCGTGTCGGGAAGTGGCGATACCGATCCGCCGGTCCGCGGGGTTATTGGTTTCCATGGCTTCGATGGCGTTACGGATGAGGTTGAGAATGATCTGTTCGATTTGAATGGTGTCGACTTTGACCTGCGGCAGTTCTTCGTTGAAATTGCATAGGATATCGACATGATGGCGTCGGACTTCGAAGTCGACGAGTTCGAGTACTTCCCGGACCATGTGATGGGCGCTGATCTGGATACGTCGCGGTTCGCGTTTATGGACGAACACGCGGAGCCGGCGCAGGATTTCGCCGGCGCGTTCGGCCTGATGAGCGATTCGCTGGAGTGTTTCCTCCATCAAGTGCGAATCGACGTGGCTGATATTCATCCGTTGCTGAAGTCCCTGGGTGTAGTTCATGATAGCGGCGAGCGGTTGATTGAGTTCGTGTGCCATACCCGAAGCCATTTCACCCATGGTGGAGAGTCGCGTGACGTGCGCCAGTTCGGCCTGGTGCTGTTTGATCAGTCCCTCGTGTTCTTTTTTTTCGGTGATATCTCGCTGGATGGATACCCAGTGCGTCACCCGGTTCTCCGTGTCACGGACGGGCGCGATATGCAGTTCCAGTTCATATTCCGTGCCGTCCTTACGATAGTTAGTCAGTTCGCCGATAAAGTGCTGTTCAGCCTGCATCGCCTGGTAGAGTTGATTAATCGCTGCGGTACTGGTCTTCGGGCCGTGTAGGAACTGAAATGTTTTTCCTGTGACTTCCTGAGCGTTATAGCCAGTCATGCTATGGAAGGCCTGGTTGGCATAGACGATTCGCGGGCCGGGGTCGTCGATGGTGGAATCGGTGATGACGACGGCTTCGCCGACCTGCTCGATCGCGGACTGGACCAGGTGCAGGGCGGTTTCGGCGGTCTTGCGTTCGGTGATGTCCAATATGACACCGACCAGACCTTCGGTATTACCGTCGCTGTCGAGGACGGTCGCTTTATTGAAGACCACATCGTGCATGTCGCCGTCGGCGTATAGCAGTTGTGATTCATAGACCTGGACGCCCGGATTATCCCAGAGCTGCTGGTCTTTATCCGCGAGCATGGCAGCTTTTTCATGATCGATGAGTTCGAAAACGGTTCGGTCGATGATCTGATCCCTGCTTAAGCCGAGCATCTGTTCGAACGCCCGGTTGCACAACTGATAGGCGCCGTTGGTCTGTTTGTAGAAGATGGGATTGGGTATGGTATCGATCAGTTTCTGGATGAAGATGAGGTTATCGTGCAACTGACTTTCTGCATGGAGCCGTTCGGCGATTTCATTATGTAGCTGCAGGTTGGTTTCCCGCAGTTCCGCCGTGCGATCGGCGACCCGTTGTTCGAGTTCATCGTGTGCTTTTCGAAGCGCATCTTCCGCCTGCTTACGTTCGGTGATATCACGTGCCACAGCGATAACGAACTGTTCATCATCGAGTTTACCCGCGGCAAGTGAGATGGACATGGGGAATTCGTCGCCGTCGCTTCGCATGCCCGGCAGTTCGAGAATTCTGCCGATCGCGTCATCGGGTTTACCGGTGGTGAAGTAGCTTTTTATATATTCACGATGTTTCACCCGGTACGATTCGGGCATGAGCTTGTCCAGCGGCCGGCCGATCATCTCTTCGCGTGTTCGCCCGAACATATTTTCCGCCGCCGGGTTGAACAGTGTGATGCACCCATCCTCTTTAATTGAAATCATGGCATCCTGCGTTGCGTTGATGATGGTACGAAGCAGGTTTTCATTTTCGCGCAGGGCTTCTTCTGCTTTTTTATGTTCGGTGATATTGAGTGTGGATTCCACTGCCCCGATGATGCTTCCCGTGTCGTCACGAACGGGGCTTGCGCTGATAAACCATGCCCGGCCGTCCGGTGTGATATGTTCCTCCTGTTCCATCTGCCCGCTATGTATGCAGCGTATGACCGGGCAGTTTTCGCAGGGGGTATCACGGTCACCCCATATTTCATAACAGTGTCGTCCCATGATCTGTTCAGCAGTCAATCCAGTCGATCGGATGGCGGTCTGATTTGCCCAACGGACACGCATTTCGGTGTCCTGGTAGCTGACATTTTCAGCCAGGCCGTCCAGGATCACGGCTTTTTCAGATTCACTTTCTCGCAGGAGTTTCTCGATGTGTCGTCGTCGCATGACGTTTGTTGATAGAAAGCCCAGGAGGATCAACATGAAAGAGAACAGGCTGATGATCAGCCAGAACATGTAACGGTGCTGGTTATACAGGTCGTTGAATGACGGCGGTTCATTGATCAGTTCACTGCCGGCGGGCAACAAGGATGTTGAAATGCGGTGGCGTGTGATGGCGTTGTAATCGAAGCGGCAGATGGTGCGGGCATCGTAGATAATGGCGATATCGGAAGCGTCTTGGCCGCGGAGTATACTGGCGGCCATACTGGCGGCCTGTCTGCCCTGGTAGTCTGCCGTATTGAGCTTACCGCCCAGTATGCCCTGCTGGAGCATGAAATCCGTGTGGGTGTAAACAGGTGAGGGTGACGCGAGTGCCACTGCGGCGAGGGTATCGGCCAGATTCAGGTATTGCCCGGTTTTATCCTTCCAGAGCGACATGAAGAGAACGATGGCGTGTGTTGGAATCTGTTTCAGTTCCGAGTTGATTTCGTTCAGTGTATATTGCCCGCCGCTGAGCGTGATCAATTTCAGTTCAGGAAAGCCGCCGGCCGCCTTTTCAGCGAGCTGCCGATCGATCAGGCCGGTCGGCGTGGTATCGGTGATGATGACCAGGTGTTCCGCCTGGGGTTGAATTTGTTTCGCCAGTGTTATGGTGCCTGACAGGTCCTTGCTTTCGGTGACGCCGGTGACCTGTTCGAGATTGCCGAGCATGCTTTCGTTGAAGTCGTTGATACCGCAGAAGACAACCGGTATGCCGGGAAAGAGCAGGTCGTGATATTCGACGGTGAACTGCAAAGCGTTATTGTCGATTGTGATGATGACATCGGGCTGTACGGCCGTATATTTGAGCGTGAACCAGCCTGCCATCTGCTTCAGGTATTCTGTGGAGGGGCTATGGCGTTTGGTATCGAGATATTCGAGATGGATTATCAGGTCCTGGTATTCCGTGAGTAATGTCTGCTCGATCGCTTCAACGATGTCATCCGACCATTTGAATTGCTTGTGATAGGAATTCAGGATCAGGACGTGCCGGCTCGTGTCAGTCGATGTCGCCGCGCAGCAGACAGTCGTGAGTGTGAGAGCCTCGGCGAATAGGACAAGCAGCAGTATGAATCCCGGTGCAATCCCTGTCATGCCGGGTGCTGTTCGGGTTTGATAAGAAAGTCGCATGAGAATGACTCCCTGAAAAAGTCATGAAGGACCCGCTGATTCGGCTACCGTGTCGGGCGTTTCCAGGATGCCGGAATCCGGGCGGATATGTACATGGGGTATAGTAAGGACCTTATGAGATGTATCGTGACCTCTGCTTACGATCAAAGTAGCCATACATAACACCCCCCGGCCGCCAGGAGCCGGTTTCGTACGATTATGGTTGGTAAGTATAGCAGGACCATGTTTCTATGAAAAACGAATGGGATTTTTCTTGACCGGGGTGGATTGGACGGCCATACTCGTAGGATAGTAAGATAGTAACGGAACTGATCTGTAAACGGCCGTGACAGCTGGGCAGGCGTGCCGGCATGTCAGGCAGCCGTGAGGGTTTCGATCTTCACGGAGGTGGGTTCGAATCCCGCCGCGGCCGATTGCCTGGGCATTACAGTGGCCCTGTGACCTGCGGCCGGCACTGTTGATCCCTTGGCGCATCGAAATACCAGCCGGCCGCTGGAGCAGTGACTGTATGATCCCACGTGAACCTCCGCGTCGTCCCCAGCTAGGTTTTCTTTATATCCCGCCGTACCGTATCCAGGGGCTGTCGATCGCCGGTGAGGAAACCGTTGTCCAGATTCCCGAGCTGGATCTTTGCTTTGATGTCGGTTTGTGTCCGCGAGCGGTGCTGACGAGTAATTTTGTCGCACTGTCGCACGGTCATATGGATCATGCTGCGGCGTTGTCGTATTACTTTTCGCAGCGTCATTTTCAGGGTATGGGCGTAGGTACGCTTTTCTGCCATCCGGATATCGCCCAGCCGATCCATAACATCATGAAGGCGTGGATTGAACTGGAAGCGCAGCATACGCCGTACCACATCATACCGATAGAACCGGACAGCCAGGTCGAGTTCAAGCGTCCGATGGCATTGCGAGCGTTTGCGACGAAGCACACCGTACCGTCGCTGGGTTACATTGTGGTGGAGATGCGGAGCAAGTTGAAGTCGGAATACGTGGGCTTGCCGCAGGAAAAACTGGTCGAGTTGAAGAGTACGGGGCACGATATAACCGAGATCCATGAAATACCGCTGGTGACCTATACCGGAGATACGATGTGGGGCGAGCACTTCGACCGTGACGATGTGCTCAACAGTAAGATTCTGATCACGGAATGTACCTTTATCGAGACGGAGCATCGCAGCCGGGCGAGTGTCGGCAAGCACCTTCATCTTGAGCATATCGTGCACCTTCTGGACCGTTGTCGATGCGAGGCGGTGGTTCTGGTGCACATGTCACGCCGCACGCAGCAGGGCCAGATCCGGCAGGCGGTGCAGGATCTGATACCCGAGCGTCACCAGTCGCGAGTGTTTATTCTGATGGACGGCCGGACGAACCGTAAGCGATATGAACAGCAGGTACTGGAAGCCCAGGCGAAAGTCGCGGAGCAGGCCGATGTATCAAGTTCGTAACCGGCTGGTTTGCCGGATATAATGGCGGAAATCACAATCAAGAGAGGGCAGGGGCCATGAAGAAAGCAACGGCTGTCAGCACGATGTCGACGTCAATCGAGAAAGTGGAGGTAGGCGTCTGTGTAGACCCGGTGAACGATCCGGCGTTATTGCAGGTGGCTGCGCAGGTAGCGGAGGAGATGAATCTACCGCTGTTGCGTGGTCACGCGGGGTTATCGGGATCCGAGCAGGCGTTGATTACGATAACACCTTCGCGAGTGGAGCTGCGGATCGTCAGCCAGGTCGAGGGCCTGCAGGGTGTCAAGCCGGTGTCGATCGATTTATCGAAGGTTGACGGCAGTTCGCCGCAGGGCCGTAGTCTGAGACAACCGCTGGCACGTGCGATGGGTATTCGCAAGGGTGATCCGTATCGTCCTTCTGTGATCGATGCGACCGCCGGTTACGGTGAAGACGCCTGGCTGCTGGCGGGCATCGGCTGTCGTGTGCTGGCGGTCGAACGTCATAAGCTGGTATCACTTCTGCTCGGTGACGCGATACTCGGAGCCGGTGAGAAGCAGCCGGCGGTGCTGAAGCGGATCGAGTTCATTCAGGCTGACAGTATCGAATTGCTGCGTGGCCTTGATCAGGATCGTGAAGAATCGGATCACGACTCCGAAGGTGACATGGAACTGCCCGAGGAGGTTCGTAAGTTTCTGGAGCCGGATGTGATTTACCTTGATCCGATGTTCCCTGCGGGTCGCAAGACGGCCGAGCGCAAGCCATTGAAAGTACTCCGGTGGCTTGTGGGAGATGACCACGACGCTGCGGAACTGTTTGATGCGGCAATGAAGGTGGCCGGGAACCGCGTGGTGGTGAAACGGCCATTGAAGTCGCCGTACCTTGACGATCGCAAACCCGTTCACTCGCACAAAGGCCATGTTATGCGCTACGATGTCTACCCGACTGTTGATCTTTCGTAGGGTGGTTCTGAGCCCATTCGAGCCAGGTATGCATACGGCGCTTTTTATTGTCCCTGCGATGGGTTTAAAACCCTCGCCTTCAGGCGAATCCTTTAG
>CAYRND010000176.1:0-6780 GCA_964425365.1 uncultured Phycisphaeraceae bacterium | reverse complement strand
CGGCATTATTGCGCCTGCCGGGCTTGTGGGAAGATGGGTTGGCCGGACGCTTACTATAAAATTACATGGGCAATCCCGATTCATCGGAATTGCCCATGATTGAACGCTGGAACCGGCAGCATCATTCCATAACACCCCAGGCTCATTTACACAATCCAATCACTCGAAATGACCTAATCAAACGCACCAATACGATACGTATACGTCACCATCCCTCCCAGATTGTATGAATCAACATAACTCGTCACATCAGGATTCACCGTCCCTACCTCGCTCCAATCATTAACGCCGCCATACGGCCTGCGCTCGATCACAAAACCAGACTCTTGCGTATCGCCCGATGAATTGTCCTGCCACGAAAGATTGACCGCATTGCCGACATACTGCGCCGTTACATTCGACGGCGCCTCAGGACCCGATCCGCCCGTGTAGATCGATCGCTGGTACATGAAATCGAAAAACGTCTGACCCATCAATCCGAAATTCTCGCCGCCGTCTACGTCCAATACGTCCCACGGCTCGCCCGAAACCACCGTGTAATTCGCGCCGCCCGTCATCCTCAACTTGCGGGCTTGAGAAAAACACGCATTGTTCAACGCCCATACCGCCCACGGCCCGTCACCCATCTGATTGATGTAAACAAGGTTGCGATGCGATAACTCGATCAGCCTCGCCTTGACCTCGTAACCAGGCTGGTCCGGTGTCTGAGGCTCGCCTGGATACGGCGGAAGATTGTTGAAACGTGCGTCGCCGCCCGAAAAACATGAACCCGGCGAATAAAAATAATGCCACGCCCAGTTGCACGCTCGCGTACGTGTGCATACTACATTCACCGCAGTCGATGAACTGTTGCCGTTGTAGTGCCCGTATGTCAACGAAAATACAATCAGCTTGTCTGCAATGTCAGGCGCCAGACATAACGCACAGGCGACCGTCGTCGGATTGCCACCCACAAATACCAGCAACGGCTTCTCAGGCGTGCACTGCCTCGCTTCATTTATGATCAGCGACGATCCCGCCGTGCTCTCGGCATTGTTAACGTCCGAAAGAACACGCGTCGAACCACAGGTGTAGTGCGTCGGTATGTTCGTCATGTCGCCCGCAATACACGTGTCAATCACCATCTGGGCTTCGTCCTTGCCCGCACACGCAGGATATACACTGCCGTTGTCCCACATGTCCTTCGTAACAACTATGCCCTTCAGATTGATCGTGCGGTTCGAACTCATCGCCATGAACAGATACGTGTCGACAATGTCCTCGAACCAGTCATTGTCCAGAATCACATTCGATCCCTGCAACTCAACGTCAGGAATTCGAAGACCGCCGCCGTCCGTGTAATAGTCCACATGAACGTTATCACCCGACGCAATACCACAAATCATTAATAAACAGAACAAAACCAATACGATCGATCGACCTGATACTCTTGACTTCATTGGCATAATGATCTCCTCCAGGTTAATGGTGCCGTCCCTCCGCAGGAACATGTCCTTCACACTCTCATTCTGCCACTGAAACAACAATCGACATAATCTCTACGTCTCATAAGATATGACGCGGCCGATAAACCCCCGGCCGGACACTTTCATTACCTCCTTCTCTGCCCGGAAAGACTCAGCAAACCTTTACATACCAACGCCATCCAACATGAAATGCTGATGACATGAACATCACTCAAACATGCCGCGAGATCCTTCTTCCAGTATCTCTCAACAATACCATTAGTATAAATCCCAAACCATCACCCTCAATACACCAATTTGCGCAAAAATTTTGCCGCCATGCGCAATCCCCCCCCCACGCCCCCCACAAATTCATTGCTTCATTGTCAACACCCCCCCCCAACTCACCACAACGTATGACTCACACACGCACCCCAACACAACGTCACACCCACCGATGACTTCACACCCTCACATCGCCATTTGCCCAACTTGCACCCGCCTTTGTTACAGTTCACACAGATCTTGCATGTGTCCTCAACCTTGCCCCAGATCTCCACTCCCACATCGAACTTGAACCACCAGCTCGCAGTGACCGATACCATACCGCCCGCCGATATCTTGCCGGCAAGCGTCGCACTCGCACACGCCGAAAAACCTAGACCGTACTCGTTGTTACACTTGTCTGTCGATGCAGAACCCGAAATACTCAACGAAACACTCGCTGTGACTTTCACACCGAAATAACCCGAAACGCCGAATCCGCATACCTTGTAATCGAACTCGATGCCGCCCGTTACACTCATCCACGCACTCGCCGTCGCCGATATGCTGATCGAATCGTCGTAAACCTCACGGTCATCAGGACAACACTTGTAACACGTCGACGCAGAACCGCTCGCACTCAGCTCAACACCCGCATTGAAATACAGAAACGGACCGATCGGAACCGGACCCGAACTCTTCGAAAATCCGGGGATACCCATCTCTACCGTCGTGCAACCCGCCTTCAAACCCATCGGATCAACTCGATTCACCGGCGATCCGTGCTCGTACTGGTACAGATTCAAACCGTCATCGTAGTCCAGTGGATCACGCTGCATGAACCGGCCGTACGACGGATGTAGCATGCGGTTGCGATTGTATACCAACATCACGTCGCCTAACTCCTCGTCGTGAAGCAGGCCCTGATGACCCAGGTCACATAACGCCGTCAGACCCGACTCGATATGCTCGTCATCACAACGGAACGAACGAACCGCAGGAATCGTCACCAGCGGATCCGTACCATGCGGCAATACACTCCCCATCGCCGCCGTCAGAATCGTATCGTCATTCGTATCCACCACACCGTCGCCATTCAAATCCGCTCGACTGTCAGCCGAACCCGTACCCAGCTCGCCGTCAAACAGCGACTCGTCATCCACGTCTACGTCGCCGTCACTGTCAAGGTCCGCAGGCAGCCAGCCATGTGAATACACCCGGCGATCGCCGTACGGCGTGTATTCATATCGCTCGACAAGATTGCCCGATTCCGATGCAATTCCCATGATATTATGATTGTCGTCCTGCATCACATAAAAGTATCGCTCGCATAAGTTCTCACTCGCCGTCGATGTCTCCGCGTTCTCAGGATCCTGGTTGATCGCGATCTGAACAACACAATCCAGGTAACCGTTCGGTGACTGATCCCAGACGTGCTGCTTCAACACCCGCCCGCTGCCGTCTCGTAACTCGATCATGCGGTAGCCGTCGTAATAATAATGAAACGTACCGTTCAACTCGCCCGTGTTCGTTACCGACTTCATGATACGACGCCCTGCACCGTCGTAACCGTACGTCACAAGAAGATCACCTCGCGTATCCGGGTCGCCGTCACCGTCCTCGTCGTGAACAGATACAAGACGATTCCAAGCGTCATAACTGTAATGATAAAAACCGTCGTACACCAGGTTGCCCGCATACTCGTGAACAGGCGCTGGCCAGTCGCCCGGCGAACCCGGTAACGCCGTTATTCCGCTGATCTCATTTACCTCGTTGTGATCGCGTTCCTGAGACAGCTCCCAGCCGCCGCTCGTGTCACCGTCACTGTCCAAACGGTACTGCGACCAGTTGTCCAGTTGATCGAGCGACCAGTCCTCGATGAATTCAAGCGCTGCCATACCGTCCTTGCCCGCATTCAACTCGCCCGTTTCGAATGCGGTCAGACGATACCGGCCGTCATAACCGTATAACTGCGATTCGTCAGTATAAACCCGGCGATCCGAATATTGCCTGATCGACGAAGCATTGTAGCCGTAATGGATGTCGAACAGATCGTCCGATGTGCCGTATCGCTGCCAATGCTGTCGTACACGACGGCCGAAACGGTCGTAACCCGCATAGTCGCCGCTTACACCACCCCACAAATCAAGGTGAATGCCCGGATCAGGATAATCACGACGCATTAGCTTGTCATGACCGAAATACTCATATCCCGCTATCACGCTCATATCGTTCAAGCCACGTACGACCGATGACGAAATCGCACTGATTCGCGATAAAATATGCGATATACCCTCCGTGTCGCCCGCGTCGTTGTACAGATAATGTATCGCCAGGCCGTTCGGATACGATAGACCCGTCGGACGTATCCCCTTCACACTGTCAACGCCGCCTTCATAGCCATAACCAACCGACGGCGTGCCTGCACCGACTTCGCCGTCATGCGCCTGATCGTCACGAATAAGCTGACCGAAATCGTTGTACGCAAATCCTACCTCGTTCAATACTACACCCGTTCCCGGCGATGCGTCGTCATGACTCGTTACCGACGTAAGCAATCCGCGAACGTCATAATCGCGGGAAATCCGCATCACATCGCCAGATACGTTCTGATCTACCCGGCCGAGACTCGTGACAGCGTCATGCACAGGACGGCCAAGTCCGTCCAGCGTGAATGACCGTACACGCTCACGCGGATCCTTCAAACCCACCAGCTCGCCCTGACGATTGTACCACGCCTCGATACGGTCATATATACCGTCACTGCCCGAACCACTTAAATTCAACGGGTCGTCAGAGTCGGGATATATCACTCCACGTAACAGATAATTCGACGCTACACCAGAGTCCGACAAACTCGTTCCATAAATATATTGCGTCACCTGGTCGTCCGATGTGTCTCCGTCTGCGTCAGGATCGATCGCACCCTGCGATTGAATCGTGCCGCCAGGAAAATACGTCGTGAAGGTGATCGCATTCACATCCGCATCACGGGACTTCGGATCATAAGGCTCACTGTCCCAGTACGACGTGCCCGGCTCATAATTGTCAACCTGACACACACGCCGGCCAAGACCGTCGTAATAATACCTCACCACCTTGCCCTCCCTGTCCGTTTCCTGCTTCAGACGACCCCCATCGTCATATTCATATCGCTCCACCAGCACAGACTGAGTGCCCGAAGGCGATGTGGCCGGACGTGTAAATGATACATGACCGTTGTGACCGTAATGCGCCGAGGAAATGATTCGGTCAATACCGTCATAATAAAACGCCTTGTATACCGCCTGACCCGCAGGTTGTACGCCCGATCCGTTAAGATCACCCTCGCCAGTGGCGTCATGCAATCGCGATAACGTCACCATCTGAATGATCGAACCAACCTCGTTATATTCCATTATCTCCTGCTCGATTACCGTGTCACCCGTAGTGCCCGACGCCTCAGCGTACGTCGTCTCGTCAAGATCGTAACTCGTCGTCGTTACAATGCGGCGACCAGGACCGTCATAACCGTACTTCGTACATAATTCACCCGTCGATGCAGGATTCCACTTCACGATGTTACCCGATGCGTCATACCAGTTGCTCTCCACCAGCGACTCGCCGATTACTCCCGTCGATGGGTCGACAGCGTACGTCGTCTGACGGTAAACACGGCCGCGAGCGTCGTAATACGTCTCCCCCTTCGCAATAAGATTGCCGCCGAGATCAGTGTCGTAATGCGACTTCACAATGATCCGGCCGAGATTGTCGTATTCATATACCGCAAATCGGTCCTCCTCGTCGTCCTCAGTCACAATACGATTCCGCCAGTCATATCCGTAAGTCAACGTCCGCGATTCAGTGTCACTCACGTAACGTACCAGCGACGTCAGATTCATGTCGCCTCCGTCAATTCCGCCGTCGTAAACACTCTCCGCTACCATCACCATGTCGCCGCCGCCCGACGACGGATCAAAACCCGTGTCGTCCGTGCCCACCCACGTCGTGTCAAGTCGGCCGCGGGAATTGTAGACCATACGCGTGATCGTACCGTTCGGACTGACAACACGATCCGCCTTGCCCGTGATAACGTCATAACCGTATTCCGTATGATCGTAATGCGTGTCCTTTATGCCCTCACCCGATACGGGTAACGTGTGATACTCACGTAACACGCCTAACTTCCCGTCAGCACGGTATCCTCGATGTGACCACGTCAGCCAGTCCGATTGATCAAACGTGTCGGTCGCCGATAACCGGCCCGAACCACTGCTGCGACGCGACTCGATAATGTCAATGATCCGCGAACCGTCCTTGCCGTGACGATGTATCGTTACAGGTTCAATAAGCGTATACGTGTACGGCACGGAACCCGTCGCATAACCCTTGCCGTAACACGTCTGATCGGCCTCCAACGGCCCGTTCTCATGATATACCACACACGTCGACGGACGAATGCTTACCGATGTGCCGCCCAACTCAACGTCGTGTACCGGACCCAACATACCAACCCGCCGGCCTGATGAATCATATTCATAGTCCGTCACGAGATGATGGCCGAATTCAACGCCCACTGGCGTACTCCAACCCGACGGCTCGTCGTCTACCTCGTCCGTGTCTACATCCTCGATCATCTGAACACGCCGGCCCGTCACCCGGTCATATACCTCGCGACGTATTACGCCACGGGCGTCTCGCGACCACGTGCGATTGCCGTGAATGTCATATACCGTCGTTAACGTGTCACTCACTCCACCGCCGTTCTCAGATACCGGCACAACAGGTAAATGCTCGGTGAGCGACTGGACCGTCAGACTCCCCGGATGACACACCGTCGTGTAACACGTCTCGATCGTTATGTTCTCGTCTGATGCGTCAGGATAAACAATCTGCCTGCCAAGTGGATAAATGCTCCGCTCAGATGGACCGCCGGCATTGATAGTCAGCTTGTAATACGAATACTCACGCAACTTGATCTCAGAACCCGACTCGCCTCGCTTCACACCCTCCCACCTCAGATAACCCGTCACTCCGCCAGGTGTCACGTCTGTCGCCGTCGTCGTTGCATAATATACCTTCGTCTCGATCA
>CAYRND010000175.1:0-6840 GCA_964425365.1 uncultured Phycisphaeraceae bacterium | reverse complement strand
GATCAGGTCACGACTGAAGCGCACCAGGGGACCTTGATAGCGCTGTAGTGCTAACATGATGAAAGCCCGGCCATTTCCGGGTCGAATCCGGTTTGCCTGTTGCTCATCGAGCGTGCAATCGTTAGTCTATCTGGCATTCGGCTGGACCGTGTCGGTGGCTTAATGTCGCAAGGAGACAGGTATGCTTGATACATATGAACAGTTAAAGAACCTCGTGGCATCGATTGACGAGGATGTAAAAAAGGCCGCTGGTGGTAATAAAGCTGCCGGTACGCGTGTACGGAAACTGATGCAGGATGTTAAAAATATAGCTCAGACGCTCCGTGTCAAGATCCTCGAGCATCGCGATGAGGATAACGGCTGATTATCAAATGTGAATAGATGACTATCGATCTGATCAGGAAGATACCGTTCTGGTCAGTTGGTACTGTAATCCGGCAATAGGTGAATATTGTCATAACAGACAGGTGGTATCTGGTTGGCAGGGCGACCCGCCACGAAGTTATTAGGGAAAATTAAGGGTATGGCGCCACAACTGCTTTTTGATATATCCGGCATAGATTTAGAAAAGAATGTATACACTACGGCGGATATCGAGCGGGTGAATCCACATCGTGGCGCGATGCGGATGATAGATGCGATTGTTTATCAATCGGATGATCACAAGCGTTTTATCGCCTACAAGGACATCAGGCAGGATGCATTCTGGGTACCGGGCCATATACCGGGCCGGCCGATATTTCCGGGTGTACTGATGATCGAGGCGGGCGCTCAATTATCGAGTTTCATGTGTCTGAGTCTGACACCGAAGCAGAGTTTCATGGGTTTTGCGGGTGTCGATGATGTGAAATTCAGAGGCCAGGTCGTGCCGGGAGACAGGCTGTATATACTTTGCGAGCAGTTGGAATTCCGGCCCAGGCGGAGTATCTGCAAGACGCAGGGACTGGTGAATAACCGTCTGGTCTTCGAAGCGACTATCACGGGTATGCCGATGTAATTCGCAGGGCAAGACTATAGTAATTCCCCTTATCATTACTGTTATACGTTCACATGGTCTTTATATATGTGTGGGTGGAAATTGTATTATTCCTGATATATGGTTATGGATTGTGATACCATTAATCGTAAGGTATGCTTGCATGCTTGATTCGAAAATCGTATGTTGCTATATTTGCATGCGAATATTCGCGTCATGCATCGATAATTCTGAGAGTATTAACCATTCTGTTTACCCGCATCATTTAATTTGATATTATTCCTGACGGTGAATTTGTGATATTTATTGGCGTTGAGCGGATAAAAATGGTTGTATTCAGTGTTTGATTCACGAGTGTACATCAGATTGACGATTACAGCAGAAGAAGTAATTCGGGGATATTCGTCGTCGGAAAATGACATGTTCCATTTAAGCAGGAGTTTGCCATGGCTAAAAGTACAGCGAAAGAACTGAGCAGAATGATTGCGAATCTGGTTCAGGAACGTCAGACGTGTCTTGACCGGATCGAGGAGATCGATGCGATATTTACTGATGCCGGCCTGGATACGGGTACGGCGTCGGTTGTCAGGAAGAAGAAATCGCGACGCGGTCGGCCACCGAAATCAAAAGCCGGTCGTAAACCGGGTCGTAAACCGGGTCGCAAGCCGGGTCGCAAGAAGGGCAAAGTCGGGCGTCCGTCAAAGGCGAAAGCCGCGAAGAAGAAAGTTTCGAAGAAACGCGGCCGACGCAAGAAGGGGTCGTTCAGCAAGCCCGGCGATCAATCGGTACTGGATTATGTGAAGAAGACGGGCAAAGTCAGTGCCGGCCAGGTGAATCAGTATTGGAAAACCGAAGAGCGCAAGGGTACGGCCAATAATGCGCTCACCAAGCTGATCAAGGATAAGAAGTTGAAGCGGATTCCCGTGAAAGGCCAGCGAGGCGGGTTGTACCAAGCTGCCTGAGCGGCGGAATCCGACGGTATGTGAAGGTAACACCGGGGCAATGTGTTATACTACCAACCTGTTAATCAAGGTGCAGAGTAACTCTGCACCTTTGTTGTTCAACCGCTGTCTGATCAGGGGAAGTTGACCAATGGACAGAAGAACAATCAATGTGGCATTAATCGGTTCGCGGTTCATGGGCCGGACGCACTCAAATGCGTATCTGAAGGTGGCCAGGTTTTTCGATCTGCCCGTCCGGCCGGTTATGCATACTATTGCCGCACGTGATGAAAAGTATGTGAAACAGTTCGCCAGGCGATGGGGCTGGGAACACGCGAGGGCGGATTGGCGTGAGGTGCTTGATAATCCGGAAATTTCACTGGTTGATATTGGAACACCCAACCACGTTCATCACGAGATGGCAATTGCTGCATTGGAATCGGGCAAGCATGTGGCGTGCGAGAAGCCGCTGGCTGATACACTGGATCATGCCCGCCTGATGTACCATTCGGCGAAGAAAAAGAAGAAGCAACATACATTTGTATGGTACAACTACCGCAGGTGTCCGGCACTGGCGCTGGCGCATCAACTGGTGAAGGAAGGTCGTCTCGGTCGGATTTATCACGTACGCGGGTTCTACCTGCAGGATTGGGCCGGTCCGGAGACCCCGCTGCTCTGGCGATTTCAGGGCAGGATCGCCGGTTCCGGTGCATTGGGTGATCTGTGCGCACATAGTATTGATACAGCCAGGTTTGTTACCGGCGAGGAAATCATCGAGGTTCGCGGCGCGGTAATGGAAACATTTGTCAAGGAGCGTACTGTGCTCGGCGACGACAGCGGTGGTGAAATATCGGGTAGGGGTGCCAGGGTGAAAAAGGCGAAAAAAGGCAGAAGCACCGTCGACGATGCGGTACTGTTTATTGCCAGATTCAGCGGCGGGGCGGTGGCGAGTTTTGAGGCGACGCGTCTGTCCACCGGGAATCGGAACGCCAATAAAATCGAAATTCACGGCGAGCGGGGCGCCGTCCGGTTCAATTTCGAGCGGATGTGCGAGCTTGAATGGTATGATGCGACATTACCTGAGCGGCTTCAGGGTTGGACGACGATGAATGTCAGTAATGGTAGCGCCGGTCATCCTTATGCCGCAGCGTGGTGGCCGAAGGCACATGCCATCGGTTACGAACATGGTTTCATCAATCAAGCGGCGGATATGTTCGCCGTGCTCGGCGGGAAGAAGCCGGTTGTTCCGCTGCCGGATTTCGAGGATGCCTACCAGACCCAGCGTGTTCTGCACGCGGTGACCGAGTCGGCAAAACACGGCGGACCGGTTAAAATGAGCCGGATTAAATAATTCATGACAGGAGTCGATGAAATGGCAGTGAAATACGGTATTATCGGTTGCGGTGCGGTCGGTCAGCGGCGGCATATTCCGGAGGTGGCGGCGAACCCGAAATCGCTGCTTGCGGCATTATGCGATCCGGTAAGGGAACGCGTGAAAACCCTTGCGGCGGATCATGGCGCCGAGGCATATACCGACTACAAAAAGATGCTGAAGCATGCGGATATCGATGCCGTGATTGTCGCCGGGCCTAACGCTCTGCATGCGAAGATGACAATCGATGCCCTTCGATCGGGCAAGCATGTGCTCTGCGAGAAGCCCATGGCGACGACGCGGGCTGACGCGAAGAAGATGATCGCCGAGGCAAAGAAGGCAAGAAAGTATCTCATGATCGGGTTGAACCAGCGGCTCATGCCCCCGCATGTCCGTGCGAAGGAGATACTCGACAGCGGTCGTCTCGGTAAGCCGCTGGCGTTTCGCACTTCATTCAAGCATCCCGGCCCGGAGGGCTGGTCGGTGGATGGAGCGAAGAGCTGGTTTTTCAAGAAGAATATTGCCGTAATGGGTGCTACAGGCGACCTCGGCGTGCATAAGGCGGACCTGATGCGGTGGCTGCTCGGCCAGGAGTTTGTCGAGGTCGGCGGCCACATTACCACGCTTGATAAACGTGACAGCCGGGGCAGGCTGATTCCGCTCGATGACAATGCATTTCTGACACTCAAGACCGAGAAGGGTGTGATCGGGAGTATCATCGCGAGCTGGACGAATTACGGTGCGGAGGAAAATTACACGATTGTCTATTGTTCCAAGGGTGTGCTGAAGTTGGGGATGGACCGTACCTACGGCGTGATGGTGGACTATAAAAACGGCGACCGTGAACTGCATAAGGTGGGTGAAATATCGACCAACGTGAAGCAGGTGGCCAGCGGGGTTCCCGATATGTTCACGGAGTCTATTTTGAACCGCCGCAAGCCCCCGATCGACGGTATGGAAGGCTATCGCTGCCTGAACGTCATCCTGACAGCAATGGAGGCTGCGAAGAGCCGTCGGACATTGAAGATTCCTAAGTGAAATACTGATAAGGGTCTGCGAACGCGGCCGGTTCTGCGATGAAAATCATTCAATCGTCAGGTTGGGACTGGCCGAATTCATGTTGTACAATATAATGTCTCAGATCCATCCCGGCCCGGTCGGGTGGTATTGACAAAGCCGCCGGTAACCGTAAATTACTGGCCCTGACAATTAAAAATCGAATCGAATACCCAAGTAATTGGGGGTGTAGCTCAATTGGTTAGAGCATCGGACTGTCGATCCGAAGGTTGCGGGTTCGAGCCCCGTCACCCTCGCTTGATGAAGCGGTTGAAAAAGATTCAGCCGCTTTTTTTATTGGTTTATCATGCGTTTTCGAAGCGATGGAGGAAAGGTCAGGTCAGTCCGTAGCAGTTACATGGACATTTCCATTCGTCATGACATAGACGAAGTAAGTACCGCTCGCTTTGATTAAAGCCGCTGTTGATATCGGATTCCGCCGTAACCGACAGGTATTCCCCGAAAAATCAACAGGATTTGCCGACTGCGGTTTTCAATTGTTGACATGTTATGATCAGGTGAGACGTTGATACAGCGTCGAGGCGGATGTGAAATCTTCCTCTCGCTACCGTGCTTACATTGAACTGGCCAGGTATGAAGGAACCGGGATATGTCGTTTCAATCGGGCCTTATCGGTTTTTCGCGTTTTCTCGTCCATGGCGATGCGCCGACGACGTGTGATGATACGCTGCTGTCGATTTTGAAGGAGTATGCATTCAAGGAGTGTACCATCGGCGTGCCGTCGGAAGTGGAAGCCGGATTCATTGCGGGCCGGCATCTGTTTGATACCCGGTTCGATTACGAGCAGAATGGATACGGATCACAAGTACTTTTCGCGATTCGCCTTGACAGCCACAAGGTTCCTTCGGAAATCAGGCATGCGTATAAACAGATGAATGAGCAGGCTGCCGCAGAGGCCGGTGCTACGGGATTCGCATCGAAAAAGGAAAAGCGTGAGGCGTCCGAGCTGGCGTCGCGCCAGGTCCATGAAGACATGGCGGCCGGGAAATTCAGACGATCGAAATCCGTGCCGCTGCTCTGGGATCTTGCAGGCGGTGTGCTCTATTGCGGTTCGTCGTCCGGCCAGGCGATCGAACAGGTGACGCGGCTGCTTCACGAGTCACTGAATGTGGACCTCGAGCTGATTTCGGCGGGCCGTCTGGCTGGTTCGATACTGCGTGGCGTCGGTCGTGGCCGTGATTATGAAGATGTGCGGCCTTCACCGCTGACCCGTCCGCCGGCGCGTGCCATTGCCGCACATGACGATGCGGAGGCTTCCGCACGTGATGTAACCGTTCCCGCCGTGCCCTGGAGCAGCCAGTCGCTTGATCTGAAGGATTTTCTCGGTAACGAGTTCCTTGTATGGCTATGGCATGAAAGCGAGCAGGCCAGCGGCGTGATCACATGTTCGTATGACGAACACATGAAGACGGTTTCGCCGATGGATTACTTCATTACGTTTGATAAGGCTTTGGATATGGACTGCGCCTGGGGCGTGGGTGGTAAGCAGTCGCTCCGCGGCGACGGTCCGATGGCCATGCGTGAAGCGGGCGAAGCGCTCGTCTGCGGAAAATGGCCTCGTAAGGCGGGATTGATACTTTCTGACGGTGAATATCAATGGCAGGTTATCCTTCAGGCGGATCGTATGGTCGTTTCGTCCCTGAAATTACCTGCTGTTGAAGATACGCAGTCACCACGTGAATTGATCGAGATGCGGATCGAGCTTGTAAGGGCTTTTACCCGCGCAATCGATCGGCTGTATGCCCAGTTTCTTTCGATCCGGTTGAGTTCGTCATGGCCGGGCAAGCAGCGTACGATCAGTTCATGGATCCGGTCCCGCATGTCGCCGCGTGAGAAGTCATCTGCGGAACAAAGTCGGCCGAAGCTTGAACCTGTAAGCGTCTGACATTGAAGTCCATGGAAGCGAGAAAAGATTCCATGGGGTAAGTCTGGAGGGTGAGGAGTCGGGGTTATCCGAACGAAGTCATTAAGGCCGACTTCGAGTCGGTCTCGATATCGTCGTAGGGTTTGTCGTTAAATACATTTTCTCCTGGGAATCAAGAGACTCATTGTGCCGAGCAGCAGTATGAGTGCCGACTGTGGTTCGGGTAAGTGAGCGATCCACGCTTCCTGAGCACCCTGCGGGTTGATTCCATATCCCACGATTGTGTGGCCATCGTCCGAGATGCCTGTTGCCCACTTGAGTTGCCAGTCGCCGATATCGATACCGTAGTCGTCGTAAAGGACGTCTTCGATTCGCAACATGCCGCGGTCTTCGTACCAGATCATGGCTTCGACTTCGGGCAGCATTTCATAGCCGGTTGTGCCATCGGTGTAGCTGACCTGAGTGAGTGCGAGTTCAAGGCTGCATGCTCCCACGATGACACGGCCGTCTGCTGATATTGCATGAGGGCTGCTGTATTCGTAGCCACCATTGAAGAATCGTAAGCGTCCGGCCAACCCATCTTCCCACAAGCCCGGCAGGCGCAATAATG
>CAYRND010000174.1:0-6879 GCA_964425365.1 uncultured Phycisphaeraceae bacterium | reverse complement strand
CTCAAAATCTTCGCCCTGCATGAATCTACCTACGCTTTAGTCGGATGAACCATAATTATTTTCCAGGTTCGCCTGAACGATACTATCTTCTATTCTCAGTCGCCTGACGAAGTTTTCCATGGTATCGAATGCCGTACGCGTATCAGCGATCAGGTAGAACAGCCTGCTGTCTTTCTCGCCCGCACCACAGTCATATATTGTACAATTCAGAAATCGGACATCCGGCGAAGCGATAATGGTGATGGCGTTGCCGTCTGTTGTTCCGCACCTTCGGATAACCGAATCGGTCACGGTTAACGGTCCCGGCGTCACTTCCTGTTCGATGGCGGAGTAGCCGCCGTCCTCAAACAGGCACGAGTCGATGGTGATGTCCGTACCGAAATAATCGACCCAGTAACTCTTGCATTGATTCCCTCTGAAGCGGCATCGGATAAACTGGATATTGTCCGAACGCGCCTTGAACCAACTGTCGCTGTCGGCGCCGTCGAAGAACTTGATCCCCGCCATGTCATGGCCGACCAGCCACGGCCCGAACCGCCAGCCGTTGTAATCGATTCGGCAATCCTGAATCAATACATTCCGCAACCAGCCCCCGCCTGCTCCGCGCTCGCCGTTTTCGCTGATGTCGCAGTCGAGAACCGTCACATCACTGTACGTGGAAATACCCAGGCCCACACCGTTGTTGTCGACGAATGCGCAGTGTTCGATCTTGATATTAACCGGCCAGCCGTTTACGTCACTGCCCCCACCGCCTGCAAACTCCAGTACGGGATGCTGCAGGATGTAATTGACCGCATGTTGAAATACCAGGCCGCTTACTTTCACATGACTGTGTCCATCGATCCTGAATATCGTCCTCCCATCATTCGGATACGTGCCGCTGTCATAACCGCGTATACCGACCTCAATGAACGTTCCCGCCGTCATGGCAACACCCGCCGGCGGCTTGAAAAGCATTCGGTCAGACGGCTCATCCACGGTAAATTCACCTTGATTCAATGAAGCGGCATTGACAGCACTGCCCGAGGTATCCTCGTTCACCCGTTGCAGCAGACGCCGGCCGTCTACAAACAGCAACTCACGGCGAAGATTGTATCGTGTCCGATCACCTGGAAAATAAAATTGGTCGTGATTCAATCCCCAGTTATGGTTCCACTGTATCGAATACACGCCGTTTCCTTCGTCATGCCATGATGTGACGATATCTGAACCGCAAATGATCGCCTGACCCGGATTCTGCGCCTCCAGCACAATCACATTATCACCCGGGCCGATGTTGTAATATTCCCGATACCTGCCGTCAAGAAGCAGGATTCGAACATCGGCAGACCCGATCGATGATAAAGCTGCCTGCAATGTCATCGGATTCGCCTGATCTGAACCACTGTGATTCCCGCCACCTGACGGTGATACATAAATCGTCTGATCATATTGAAATGCATTATCATCAGCCTGGCCGTATACAGTCATCGTACTGAACATGCATAACAGAAAACCGACACTCAGGCATCCGCATAAAACCAACTTGGCCTGACACATGATTACAACCTCCTGATGAGCTCGATGTTTCCCACATATATCGACAACATATCACTGGTATGATATTCATCCATGCTTCATTTGCGTATATGTCTTACGGCTCGAAATGAGCAAACAGATCCTGCAACTGCGCCTCTGATATCTGAATGAACGAACCATGCCGCACGGAGTCCGGGGTGTCAACATACTGTCCCGGCGTAAATGACTGCCAATTGGTTGTCTTGACGACACCATATCGACCACCCTGCGTAAAGTGGTCATAAAATATCGACAGCATCCCGTCCGGTGTCGGAACCACGGACGGGCCTTCCGTCATTGACGGTGTAAATTTACTCGATGGAGTCTGACTGAACGGCCCGTAGGGACTCGACGATGTGGTATAACGCATCGCCTTCTGGCCATCGCGTTCATCCTTGAACACGAGGTAATACGTGCCGCCGTCTTTATAGAGTGTCCCGTCAATCGAGGTATAGCCAGGATCGTAATACATCATCGTCTGTGAGAATGTCAGGAAATCCTGCGTCGTCACAAAATAATGACGATGATCCATCGGCCCCGGAAATTCACCGACCGCGTCTGATCGCGTCGACGCCCAGATAACCAGGTATTGGCTCTGGCAGACGTCGTAATACACTTCCGGGGCCCAGACATTCTTGAATCCATCCACACCGGCGCCGTTATCTACACGAACCAGCTTCGCATCGTGCCAGTTGACAAGATCATTCGAATGGGCATAACCGAATCCGCGATGACTTGTCGTCCAGACGAGGTGATACGTGCCGTCATGTCCGATCGACAGGTGAGGGTCGCGCATCTGGCCCCAATCTCCAACATCCGCGAAAAACAGTTGATACCTGGGATCATCCACACGATACCAGTTCACCGCATCATAGCTGTATTCGTAATGGATACCGCTCCAACTGTCGCGGAAGTAACAGAAGAGATAGACCGTCGCATCGGTGATCATTCCTACACGATATGAATAGACCACTTCGCCGTATAACCCGGTGTCGACATAACTTGTCGTATCCGCAGGCAATTCAGCGATAACCGACCAGGTGTCGTCGTTCTGATACGGTTTTCGCTGGATAATAACGACCTGTTCCTGGTCCGGGCCGCTGTTTGGATCGTCCCATTGCAATTCAATCTGATCCGGTGAGATCAGCCCCGCACTGACGTTATCCGGCGGTGCCGTCACCGCCATAACAAGCGGCGGAGACATGACCGATACAACCGGCAATACAACGATCAACATCGTACGGATATACCGCCGACGGGTAACAGACCGTACATCACATACGCATGGTATCTTCCACAATGACTTGCATGACATTTGACTTGTTCCCTCTCATTTCAGCTTTCAACTTCTATCAACTCTCATTCACCAGACAACACTGATTTGAACGGCAATACCAGGCCGACATATGTACACAGTCTGAAATATGACAACTCCTGCCGGCCGGAACCGGCATGACACCTGTCTGTTGCCTATCCTCTTCCAGTTAGAATCGTGAACGACGAAGCATAGGCGTTATTCACGATCAACGTATCGATATTCACTTTTAATTTACCGAATCACGTCATGACTGTCAAGCAGTGAACCAGCCGTATACGAATAATTGTAAACAGAATAAATGTGAAACAACTTCAGCATGCTTATTAACCATCGGCTTCACAGTCATTTCCATCATGTCATGTTAATGAACCGCGGCTCATTCAGTAAAATCTAACGCGGGCCATTGACGCATTCACATAAACCCGGTGACAAATCCGAATTCCCGATTTCCAGATCAAATCACGGATTCTTGAACGCGCCTACGCGATAAGTGTATTCCACCATGCCATGCAATGATGCCGTATCCGTATAGCTGGTCGCATCCACCGGCAATGTCGCCATGTCATGCCAGATATGCTCACGCATCCATGGCATTCGCTGTACCGTAAAACCGTCTTCATCGTCGGCGTTATCCTGCCAGGTCAGATGGACTTCACCGGCCGATTGGGCCGTGGCAGTCACGTTCGACGACGGGTTGACCGGCGCCCAACCGCCTTCCGAGGTCAGCTTCCAGATTTCCATACTCACGACACGGACATCGCCACCCTCTGTGAACAGCTTGATATAATCATGATCCTCATCGGGGAAGATGGTCGTGGTGATCGTCGTTCGCTCGTTACCGAACACTTCTACGGAACAACTGTCAACGAGAATGTGCATGCGAACACGGTTATTCTCTGACGCCAGCGGTGCTGTATAGTCACCCGTGCGAGCTATACCGGAAGAATGCCGATTCGTCTTTAATATCTGGTTCGCCGGTTCATAGAAAACCTGGGTATGTTTAAATCCGTCGGCTGAACGCCTGACATAGAAGCCGAACCGATCGGGATCGAGTGAGGCCCCGTCCCATTCGAACTCGGCGATGATCTCGGCCGACTTGCCGCGAACGTTGATTACCGGCTCAGTGCCGGGCGAAATAACCGCATTTGACAAACCCTGATAATCGTTTGAACGCAGCAGTTCGACTTCACGTACCGGACGGTACCGGAGCGTCCCGTCCCCGCCGAGCGTCACTTCACGCGGCACGGTCAACGCGCCCGCCCATCCGCCGTTGCTCGCAGAGGGATGGTTGTGCTGTTGCGCCCAGTGCGCCATCCACGACACCATGATCCGCCTGCCGTCGTTGGACAGAAACGATTGTGAAGCGTAAAAGTCCGACCCGTAATCCACACGGGAATGATCACCATCAGGTGTATAATTGCCGCTGTTGTAATCGAGGTTGCCCGTATAATACCGAACCTGGCGAGAATCCTCGGGCGAAAATACGATAATATCCTTGTCGCCCAGTCTGAAGAAATCCGGACATTCCGCAAAACCCGTATTAGTTCGGATAATCGTATTGACGAATTGCCAGTCGAACAGGTTATCCGACCGGTGCAGGGTAATGGCACCGCTGCCGTCTTTTATGGTTCCCGTCACCACCCACCATTGGTTGTTGTGACGCCAGGCTTTGGGGTCACGGAACCCACAGCACGTACCTGGCGGCTGACTCATGACCGGGTTGCCGCCATACTTCGAAAAATGGCTCCCGGCTGGATCATCTGCCACGGCAATTGCAGTCTGTTGGCCTGAACCGTTTCCTGTGTATACCAGGTGAATCAGTCCATCCTTCATCACCGCACTACCCGACCAGCAGCCCAGATTGTTGTCGTACCATTGATCCGGATACAGCTTGATGCCCTGGTCGGTCCAGTGCATCATGTCGGGACTGGTCGTGTGACGCCAGTGCATCTTGCACCACGTTGTTCCCGATGGACAATGTTGATAAAAGAAATGATACGTCCCGTCAGGCGCCTGGATCACACCGTTAGGATCATTCATCCAGTTCTCAGGCGGTGTTACGTGATACAGCGGCCGATACGGATCCGCACCATACAACACACCACCGGACACCAGCATCACCAGAATCAAAATACCTGACATATGCCTTCTGATTGGATTTCCACTGACTTGTTTCATCTCTTCAACTCCTCAATAAACGCCACAGACCCGGCAGCAACGCTGCCTGACATTCGAACCTCAAACTACAAAATTTAATCAAGTTCATTTTCATGATTGACTGATCATCGCATCATTCATCATTGTTCACTGCTTCACCGCTCCCACCCGATAGGAATACGCTATCATCCCGTAAACCTCATCGGCATCCGTATAAGTGGTGATATCCGCTCCGACACGTCCGACCTCATGCCACACTCCATTCCCGAGATAAGGCCTTCGCTGAATCACAAACTCCTCTTCCTGTTCCACGCCGTGTGTATTATCCTGCCAGCTCAGTTGGACCGCCGAACCGCTCAGCGGCGTCGCCTGCACGTTCGAGGGCGGGGGAATCGGCGGAATACCCGACAGTGAAATAATCACCGAATCCGTATCACTCGGTAGAATCAGCCTGTTATTGTCGTAATCCACTACACCCTTGTCCGCATTGAAAACGTCATTACCGATGAAGACAGGTAGATCCACCCAGATATCATTTACCGGATCGTCGCCGGTAAAGGTGATCTCGATATACTCGCCGTCACTCGTCAGGTGGTACCCCATCCGCCGGTTATCCGTAATCGGTACGTTCGAGATATCAATCGGCGAATCATCACCATTGAGCCAGCGACCCGGAATACCCCGGCCGACGATCACCGTGCCGTCAAACCGTTCAGCGATCATCGCCTCGATAAACACCTTGTTGTTGCACACGATTCCCCAGCCATGCGGTGAACTGCCGTAGCCATCCTCCGGATGCGTACCTTCCCAGTTCATCGTACCCGGCCAGTCAATACCTTCGAAATAACTGTTCGGCCCGGACATCGCATTATCCAGCAGGAACCGGTAACTGTCGTACCACTGTTCCCGATAACGCTCTGCCCGCAATCCGCCGCTGCCGTAGGCTACGGTATAACCGGTCGCAAACCAGCCGGAAGGAAATCCGCCGAATGTATGCGCCGGATAACCTTCAGCCGCCAGTCTGGCGAAACCATAATCATACGTATCATCGAGCTTGCTGATGCCGTAGCCGTTCTGAACACCGCCCAGCAGAAAACCGTCCCACGGCCAGCGGCCGAAATGGAAATGAACCGCCCAGTTGGCATCTCGCGGGTCATTGCAGCGGTTTTGCGTGTTCGGCTGCGTGATCGAACAGGGAATATACGAAAGGCCGTTGTTATCGATCGTCCGCGATAACACTGTGTTTGTGCTGTTCAAAAGGCTGTTATATTCACTTTCAGCCCATTGCGCATCACTCGTTCGATTCAACCTCTCGCATATATACTTGTATGAATACAATCCTACGAGCGCTGACCAGTCATCAAGGACCCAGTTGCCCGTCGCATCGATCGACCAGGTCTGCTTGATCACACCATCGGGACCGGTTCGATCACTATGAATGTGATTGACAGCCGTCTGGCAGTTTGCGAATACATTACTCACCGCCCCGGTGTCACCTGTTTTCAGCAAGTAAATGGCATACGGCCAGGGTTGCTTATATATACCGTCATTGTATCGATGCGTGCCGTGTGTCCACGGAATTTTACTCAATCGCTCCGGTGCACGATCGAAATCCCCGATTGTCAGCAGCCAGGCAAGTATTCCGATGGTGTCGTGATTGTATAATCCGTCGTAGCACCATTCCCCGACACGATGCTCGTCCCAGTCCTTGACCAACTGGACGTAGATGAAGCCCGCTTTATATGCATCGATCAGAGACCCGTCAGGAAGTGAATTGATCATTGTCACCTGGCCTAGCCCGGATATTTCATCATCTTTTCATTTCAGCGCATAGAAAGGGCCTCAAA
>CAYRND010000173.1:0-7206 GCA_964425365.1 uncultured Phycisphaeraceae bacterium | reverse complement strand
GACAGGCATGTCCACACTTTTTCAAGTTCTACCTACGCAAGATCCGGATGAACCTTATTTCTGTTGTGGACCGGCGAACAACAACCATCTTTTGTGTTATACACGATCGAGTATTTCATCAGGCAGAATAGGAGCGGCACCGGCTTGAGCTGCTACATACCCACCGACAAGATTCGCCAGATTCGCCATGTGCTCCAATGGCCGCCTGAGTACCCTGCCGACAATCACTGCCGCGGCGCATGCATCACCAGCCCCGACGGAATCGGCATGATCGGCATGGTGGTAATCGACGGGTTGGCCATCGACAACCTGATCGCTGGTATAAAGACGTGTTCCCTCTTTTTCACGTGTCAGGACCACCATCTCGAGCTTGAACTCGCGGATCAGCGCCCGGACATGCGAATCTGAATCCGCTTCATCACCGTCAAGCCCCAGCAGATCCATCACCACAGCCAGTTCGTCACGGTTCAATTTGACAATCTGGGCCAGCTCGCAGCTTTTTCGGATGATACGCTGATTGTAATAATCCTGTCTCAGGTTCACATCGAACAAGCGTACAGCGTGTCGGCAGGTATCGAGGAACCGGTAGATGGAATTACGGCTTTGAGCGTCACGCTGAGCGAGCGTCCCGAAACAGACTGCATCGCAGGTCTGTGCCAGGTCTTCAAGATCGGGATCGAACCAGAGCATGTCCCATGCTGCGTTTTCGACGATATCGTATTCCGGCTCACCTGAAGCGTTCATATTGACGTATACGCGCCCGGTGGCGCGGTCCGGGTCCGACTGGATGAACTGGCAGGTCATCTGCCTGTCCTCGAGGTGCTTCCGTAGTGATTCACCCAGACTGTCCTGCCCGATTCGGCTGACCATGACACCCCGGCCGTTGTGACGCCGGATGAGCTGGTTGGCATGAACGGCGAAGTTCAGCGGGGCGCCGCCCGGATGCTGATCGCCCCGGATAAAGTCAAAAAGTGCCTCGCCGATGCCTACAATAGTGTATCTGGTTGCCATGATGTTTCTCACTGATAATAGAAAAGCGTATTGTATACTGATAGCCATGACCTCATCATTTTCAGGATAAAGTACATGCTGCGATCCCGATTGTCATTAACGGTCATGATTTTGCTTTTACCGGCAATGCTGATGCTCATTGCCCTTGACCTGCCGCCGACCACGGTCCGCATTTATGTAGAGGATTCCCCCGCCGTCCAACAACTGCTCGAGCAGGCGGCCGAACTGCGAAACCAGGACCGACCGGCGGATGCACTTGACATTTACCACCGGATAAACACTGAACACCCTGACAAGCTTATCCACACGGGAGAGTCGGTTTATGTTGATGCGGTATTCCGTGTGCGTCGTGAACTGCTGAATGACGAGCAACTGCTGTCGCTCTACAGGCGAATTTACGAACCCGAGGCGAAGCGCAACCTCGAATCGGCGAGCAGGGAGGAGCGTCCCATCGACGCGGTCAGTGCCGTGTTCTCACGATACCTGCTGACGCCGACTGGAATGGAAGCGGGTTTGCTTCTGGCATCTCAGTACATGGAACGTGCCGATTTTCTCAGTGCGGGTGATGTGCTGGATCAGCTCAGCAACCATCCGGATATCGATCAGGTTGCCGGTCGTTATGATCAACTCCAGGCAACGGCCGGCCTGCTTTCAGGCAGGCACGACCGATATGAAGCATATCATGCGAAACTGGAAGAAGCCGGCCGCCACGATGCACTTGAATCACTGGCCGGCCTGGCCGGTCGTCTGCATCCGCCGCTGCGACTTCGACGACTGGCGTCCTGCGGCCTGATCGACGCAGGTCCGCAGCCGGTCAGTATGACCGAGTCGCTCTGGCGGGAAGTGCTGCCGCGTGCGACTTCGGACCTGATCTATCGCAGCATGTTGAATCAGAATCTCAGGGCGAGAGGCAAGTATGATGCCGCGGTTCACCTGCCCGTACTGCCGACGATCAGCTCTTACCTGCTCTTCGTCAATGAAGGCGAGCAGTTACAGGCAATGGACCGCCGGTCCGGACGGAGTTTGTGGGTGTACGATTGGTGGGAGTCTCTGGATTATGAAATGAAGGTGAAGCTGAACCGTGCCAGCCGTATCGTACCTGATAAACGCGGTGTTCTGGTAATGGGTGATCATGTTTACGCCGTGCTCGGGCGGGCGTTGGAATCACGGTTGCGTAATGTTGATGCGGGTGATCTGACCATGCTGGTCAGCATGGAAAAACTGACAGGTAGATTGAACTGGGAAATCCGGCCGTCCGATCTCGATCCGGAATTCACCAATGCCTATTTCCTCGGCAGTCCCGTCGAAGGTTACAACCGGATATTCATTCTGGTGCATCGAAGCCAGGCGACAGGATTTCAGGATACCTTTCTCGCAGCGCTGGATCCGGTTACCGGCCGGTTGTTGTGGCGGCGGCATGTATCGAGCACCATGTCGGCGACGCGTCACGGATTTGAACTGGTGCCGCGGATGACGGCCTGTAACGGCCGAATCTATGTATATGACAATGAAGGGGCGCTTGCCTGTATCAACGCCCGTACGGGCAGTATGGCCTGGCTGCATGTGAGTGAAGAGGTCGATGATGATGTTTTCAGACAGCGTGGCCGTGTGAACCTTGTCGAACGCGAGCCGGTCATGCCGGTGGTTGTCACCTCCGGCGTACTGTTGGTTCATCCCGAGCGGGATGTGCCGGCGATGCTGATCGACAGCCGTACAGGTCACAAGCTTCGAGATCTGACAGGCGTGATCTGGGAGCAAGCGAGATATTGCCAGGCCGCCGGCGGCGATGCACTGCTGATGGGAGAGGAAATCATCCGTGTGGACGGTGAGCATCTCGATGTGAAATGGCGAACGCCGCTGAATGAAGCGGGCGGCGAATGGGCGATCGGCAGGGCAGCGGTCACCAGACAGTATGTCGTGGTTACCACTCGCAGGGATCATGTCGTGATCAACATGGCCGACGGCCATGTGATACAGCGTACCGTGCATGACAGTGAACCGGGTAATCTTCTTGCCGTCGATGACGAACTGGTGGTCGCCGGTGCTACCGGTATACGGGCCTACATGCGATGGGAAGATGCTCGCGATGACATGATCCGGCAGATCGAATCGAATCCGGCCGACGCCGGTGTCGGATTATCCCTTGCCCACCTGGCCATTTCACTCGGCCAGGATCAGCAGGTGCTCGAGGGTTTCGATTATGCACTGGCCGCACTTGAACATGCTGATGCAGCGTCAGGCGTAGAGGATGTCTTGACGAATCCACCCGCGAGTCATCCGCCTTATGCCTCCCGGCGTGATGAGATCATCGACCAGTTGTTACGATTCGTCAGAGCCGACAGTGGGGCATCGAATGAACTCAGGCAGGCGCTGTTCGATCGTCTGGCACGCTGTACATCGAGTGCCGAGGAGGAAGTGGCGTATCACCTGGCACTGGGACTGTTCATGGAAGAACAGGGCAGGTGGCCGGCGGCGGTCGAGCACTACCAGGCGGTACTGCTCGATCCCACGCTGGCGAAGCAATATTATGTATACGAAGGCAACCGTCGCCAGGCGGCAAGGGAATCGCGTCGGCGACTCAGACGGATTGTCTCGGAGCAGGGCAAGCAGGTTTATTCACGCTACGATGCCATGGCGTCCCAGCGTCTGAGCGAACTGTCCGCACGCCGGCGGAACGACCCGGAAGCACTGATCGAAATAGTCGATCAGTATCCACTTGCCACCGCTGCGGCGGAAGCGCTCTACATGGCGGCTGATCTGTATGCCAAGGCCGGCAATCACAACGCGACGGTGAATCAGCTCCGTCGGGCATACCAGTATGCCCGCGATCCGCTGCTGCTGGCCAATGTCATCGGCCGGCTTGCGGAACACTATGAGCGTAACCACTACCCCATCCGTGCGATGCACTGGCTCAAGCGTGTCAGGCGCGAGCATCCTCGGATTCAGCCGATGCGAGGCGGCATGCCTGTTTCCATCGACGACTGGCTTGCGGAATTATCATTGCTTCGTGCATCGGATGCTATGTTGCCGGTCTATCATCTGCCCGCCTGCAGGCCGGCCGTGCTTGCCGGTAGAATTGTCCCACGCGCTGTCAATGTGATTCATACCGATCAGCTCAGGGATATGGTTATCCATCACGGCAAAACGGTCAGCCTGTACAACGGGGCCGATATGCAGAAACGATGGGAATACAACATCGAGAAGGATCAGATCCAACTGCTTGCAGCCGACGATGAGCGCGTGTTGTTCTGGTCGGACGCCGATGCTGAGATTCTGGCGATCGACGGCAAGAACGGAATGCCGATATGGCCGGCTATTTCGGTTGATACCCTGCTCGATGAAGCGGGTAAGCTGACCCAGCCCCAGGAGAACCGGGTGATTGAAGACCCCGCCGTACGCCAGATTATCCAGATTGATCCCTTCATCGAACCACAAGTCATACAACGACAGGCAGACCAGGAAGTCAATCAGTATCTGCTGGGTGTGGGGGAAACGGTGATCTGCATCATGGACCGGTTCGGCCGGACGGCGGCGATGGATATCCATACCGGCGAGGTACTGTGGCGGATGATGTGCAAGGTGAAGTTGACTACCGCCGCGGCGATGAGCGAGTATCTTCTGGCCATAGCAGGTGTGCGTGAACTGAGCAGTGACGAGTTGACCGGGAACGTCTGGGTGGTTGATCAGGTTACCGGCGAGCAGGTCCTTGCCACGATCGAATTGAACGATTCACCCCAATGGCTGGGGTTCGCAGGTGAGAACCTGCTGCTGGCGGCGGTGGGTAATGTCATGACGGCCTACAAACTGAGCGATGGCGCCGTGGCATGGCAGGTTACGATCCAGGGCAGGCCGCTCGATGAATCGCTGAAGGATGAAGACAATCTCCTGCTGATCCTGGATAACCGCGGCGTGCTCAATGCCGTGGATATCGAGACCGGCGAGATCGTGCATCAGGCCAATCTCTACGCGTTGATCAGGGACCTCGGCTCGGAAGGTGTGCGTGATATCGCCTGTGTCGATCAGCAGTGCCATGCAATTTCCAGTCGAGACGCAGTTACCGTTGCTACCGATACGCGTTTGCGCTGGCGAATCGCCGACGGACAAGTCGAGAATCCGTTTCAGAAACAGTTCGTCAGCCAGGAATATCTGATACTGGCGGGTGAGCTTACCCCTGAGATGTTACCGGGAATTCAAGGTGACCGTGTGGGCGATGCGAGATCGCGATATTACGACCTTCTGTTTCTGGACCGATTCAGCGGCATGCTTCTTGATCGATTCCACGTCGGGCCCTTTGATCAGCCCGTCGACTTTACCACGGCTCAACTGGTCAGCAACCACCTCGCTTTCACCAGCGGGCATCGGACCATCCTCATTCCGGGTGCGATCCAGATCGACTGAAATGGGAGGGAACATAATTGTTGCGGCATATCCGCCCGGCGTTGCGTTGTGATCGGGTTTGAGTTCTGCAGCCTGGCTGATCGCCGTGTAACGACTATCCATCGGGCAAGTCCCGGGCAACAGAACAGGGCAAACCGATTTTGCCCGGTTCCGCCCGGTATGCTAACATAACCCTTTTCCAAGCCATGGGAGTATGAAGAATGCCCACGCAAGCAGATACCGTCGTTCAAACCATTGAGCAGCAGTTCATGCAGCAGGATGCCGAATTATGGAAACTGATTGTCGCCGAGCGCGAGCGTCAGGATCAGACACTTGAGATGATCGCCAGCGAGAACCACACCTCTTCCGCCGTGATGGCGGCGGTGGGATCGTGCCTGACGAATAAATACTGTGAAGGTTATCCCGGTAAACGCTATTACTCAGGCTGTACCTATTACGACGAGGTCGAGACGCTCGCCATCGAACGAGCCAAGGCGCTTTTCAATTGCGGCTATGCGAACGTTCAGCCGCATTCCGGAGCCAATGCCAACGCGGCGGTCTTCTTCGCCCTGCTCGAGCCGGGCGATACCTTCGCATCGATCGTTCTGCCCGACGGCGGGCATCTGACGCACGGTTCAACGGTCAACATGTCCGGCAAATGGTTCAAGCCGGTCCATTATCCGCTGGTTTATGACGAATCACGGAAGGACTACGGCCATATCGATTATGATGCCCTGCACGATCTGTGCATGGCACACAAGCCGAAGCTGCTGCTCTGCGGTTATTCAGCCTACCCGCGAATCATCGACTTCAAACGTTTCCGCGAAGTGGCCGAAGCCTGCGGCGCCCTGCTGATGGCCGATATCGCCCATATCGCCGGTCTCGTCGCGGGCGGGGCACATCCTTCACCGTTTCCGCACTGCCATATTGTTACAACGACCACACACAAGACACTTCGCGGGCCTCGCGGCGGCCTGATCCTGACCAATGACCAGGCGCTGGCGAAGCAGATCGACAAGGCGGTTTTCCCCGGCATCCAGGGCGGCCCGCTGATGCACGTGATCGCCGGTAAGGCCGCCTGCTTCGGCGAAGCGATCAAACCGGCGTTCAGGCAATACGCAAAGCAGGTCGTCGCCAACGCCGCCGTGCTGGCCGACGCACTGATGAAGAAAGGTTGCCATCTCTGCTCGAACGGCACCGAGAACCATCTCATGCTGATCGATCTGCGAAAGACCGATCCCGAACTGACCGGCAAGGAAGCGGCGAACTGGCTTGAGCGTGCCGGGATTATTGTGAACAAGAACACCGTACCCGGAGAAGAACGTTCGCCCTTCCAGACCTCCGGCATCCGGCTGGGCACACCCGCACTGACGACCCGAGGCCTGAAAGAACCCGAAATGAAACGCGTTGCCGATCTGATCGATCTGGCGCTGAAATCAAAAGGTGATGACAACACGATTACTCAGATTCGGGAACAGGTTATTGATCTGTGCAATACGTTCCGCATGCCGTAGAAGGTACGAAGCGTTGCCGGTCGATGTGTCCTGGTATTGACCCCGAAAAGCTGTGATATCGGTCCGTGCACCGCTGCCGCCGGGCATCTATTTCGCATCTCACTTACTGGCCATGTCCCGCATAACTGCATTGTTTCGTAATTGGTTGATAAATGAGTCAACCTGCGAATATTTCATATCAGAATATAGTTGTACTGAGTATGAAGAACATCAGAATCCGTGAAACTGAATACAAACGAACGGCGTTATCTTTTTTGCCTCCTCAGCAGAATCTATGGGTAAGTTCAGGCTCGGGTAATTGTCC
>CAYRND010000172.1:0-7241 GCA_964425365.1 uncultured Phycisphaeraceae bacterium | reverse complement strand
GGGGGGGTGACCGGGTGGGCGAACGGGGGGGGAGTAGGTACGGATTGAAACTGAACGGGTTGGGCCGGTCTCACACGTCGGTGCAGAATTACGTGATCCGGCTGGAGCAGACGGGTCTATTCAGTCGTGTGACACTGGTTGACACCCGAAAGGAGCCGTTTCTGAGTGACAGTGCCATTGCGTTCCGCATTGAATGCCGGTTCGCCGATGGCAGGTAGCGGCCGGTTAAGCAGAGAGGTGTCTGAAGGACTGTTGGCCATGCATTCAGTGAGTAAGCGTCAGATGGATATGATCGGCCTGGTTACCTGCCTTGCGGTGACGGGTCTGGTGGTCTATTTCGGTTTGATGCCGGCCTACCGTGCTCGCGAGGCCATGATCACTGAAAAGGAGCTATTGCAGAATAAGAAGAAGTTGGCCATGGATTCTGCGTTGAGACTATCTCAGTTGAAACAGGAATACAGCAGTGTGGAACGCGAGGTATCGAGTCATCCGCTGCAACTGAAGCCGCTGAATTATCTGAACCAGCGGATATCGGATATTACCAGGCTGGCGGTGTCGGACGGTCTGGAGATGGACCAGATCGAGCCGGGTACAAGCAGGCGAGATGACTTTTATATCACCGTTCCGCTCCGCATGGCCGGCCGAGGCGAATTCGAGGAGGCGGTGGCATTTCTGCACCGGCTTCACGAGTCGGTCCCGGATATGGCGGTGGGCAAGGTATCGCTGACGGCCCGGCCGGGGGCGTCAAAAGCAGTTGCAGATTTTCACCTGGACCTGGTGTGGCATGCCGCCCCTCAGGATGAATAGACGGTGAAATGGTATTTTCAGTTGCCGGATTTGATTCCGGCCGGAATGTATTGTCTGGTTCAGATTCATGACATTGACCAGGGAACGTAAATTTCTGATCGTCATACTCGGGCTGGGCCTGGCCGTGCTCGTGTTCGACCGGCTGGTACTCAGTGGCGGCGCCGGCGTGCCCGCATCGGCATCGGCGGAGGTTACTGCCGATCGTGGTGGAACCCGCCAGATTGCCGCTGAATCGCGGCCGACAGCGGCCGGGAAGTCGCAGAAGGGAGCCACGATACACGCCGATCGGCAGGTGGATACCAGCGCCGGCGAGCAGTACATCGCCATACGTCTGGATGCGTGGGCCGATAACCACAGTAATCCGGATACGGTTCGTGACGCTTTTACCCCGTCCGGGCAGTGGGTGGGCGGCGACGTACAAGGTGACCCCGACCAGGTACTCGTTCGCAAGGCGATCGAACAGTTCAAAACCCGGTACAAGTTGATGGCCATCATGGGCAGTGGTACGAAGGGATTGGCGATTATCAACGGCAGGCCGTGTCCCGTCGGAACCATGGTGGATGGGTTCAGGCTCATGGAGTTGAAACAGGTGGATACCGTGTTTACCGCCGTCTTTGAATATCGCGATCAGCACGTTGAACTGACGCTGGTAAACAGCCGATAGTCAGCATGATTGATGAAGCAGGAACCGGCGGTTCCGGATTCATTCTGTGGATGTTCGCATGAAATTCATCATGATTGCCCGGTAGATCATCTTTCACTTATCGGTACCTGACGGATTTTGTTCATACCTCTCTCAGTATGAAAGAGTTAAGTATTTAAGCCCGCGTGTCGATTGTTATTCAGGAATAACCATTATTTCTGATGATGGAAACCCTGAAATGGAAGAAAACACATCGAAGGAGTAGACAATGCGAGCGCTGAACAGGAATCGTCAGAGAGCATTCAGCCTGATCGAACTGGTTATTGTCATTGTGATCATCGGGATCATCGGCGCGATCGCCATACCACGTATCACACGCGGTGCCGAGAATGCTGATGAGGCCGCCCTGGTCAGCGACCTGTCCGTGCTGAGGAATGCGATTGACCTTTACGCCTACGAACACGGCGGGAATTTCCCGACGCTTCTGAATTTCCATTCGGCACTGACGCAATATTCGAATAAAGACGCCTCGACGATTCAGCCCCAACCCAATCCCGGAGGCGGTGTTATTTATGGTCCCTATCTTCACAAGATTCCTAATCTGCCGGTCGGACCGAACGGGTTGAACGAAGTCACCACTTTTACCATGGCGGACCCGCAGCCAGCTCCGGCGGGTGACGGTGGCTGGGAATACGACGCCACGACCGGTGCAATCCGGGCCGACTGTGCCGAAGTCGGCAGCGACGGCAATGCCTATTATCTGTGGTGAAACAACCGGGGGTTACCTCAACTGCAATACGTGATAACCGACGCAACCGCGAACTGTTCACGGTTGTTTTATCTTATCGAGCCCGGTTGCAGGATGCCCATGATTATGCCGATGAACTATCAGTATAACCTTTGTATCTGTCACGTATTGCGGGTGTAACTTGGGGGATTTCGGTATCCCGGGCGGGTGACTGATGGATAAGCGTCGAAAAGGCGATTGGCGTAACGGTGAAGCTCGGGTCGGCTTCAGCCTGATCGAGCTGGCGCTGGTGATCGGTATCATCGGCGTGATCGCCGCGATCACTGTACCGCGGTTCGCCGGCGGTATGTCACGCTACCGCGTGGATTCCGCCGCCCGGAAGATCAAGGCCGAACTCGAATATGCCGGCACGAAGGCGAAAACCAGTAGTGCGCCTTACCTGGTACTGATTTACTGTACGAATGATATTCTCGAAATCCAGGGGCCGCTCATTCCGCCGGATACACCGCTTGATAGCCGAAGTCATTACGCACGCGAGCCGTACGCGGTCGATCTGGCTGACCCGATGGGCTTCATGCCTGTCCTGCAGGCGTACTTCGACGGTTACGGCAAACCGACCGGGCCGCTGGCCGTTCTCGTACGCGCCGACTCGGCCACGAAACAGGTTGTCCTGGATACCGACGGAAAGGTGACAATCCAATGAATCGCGAGCCATCACCTGCAGGTCCGGCGTATTGTGTCGGATACCCGTTTCACAACCTGACGATACAGGCGAAACCGTATGGTGCTGTGCAGCGGACGCCGCACTGTCCGGCAACGGAATTGCCGGACCTACGCGCGTTTACGCTGATCGAACTGGTCACTTCGCTGGCGATCGTTTCGGTGCTGCTGGTCGCCATGGGCTCGGCCATCACCATCGCCATGCATGCGCTGCCCGATCCGGAAGATGCCGGGCAGCTTACGCTCGAGCAGCCGCAGGCACTGACGGAAATCTTCTGCGACCTGCAGTTCGCAAAACATGTCACGGAACATACCTCGCATGCGGTTACCTTCACCGTTGCCGATCGCGACGGCGATAATCGTCCGGAAACTATTCGTTACGCATGGAGCGGTACGGCGGGCGAGCCACTGACACGCGAGGTAAACGCAGGCCAGCCGGTGACGGTCTTCGAGGATGTGCATCAATTCAACCTGTCTTATGTCTATGACAGTGTTATAGAGACGTATCCCGGCCCGATGGTCGAAAGTGCAGAAGTCGAACTGAACAGCTATGACTTCCCGGGTGCCAATGATGGTGAATGGATTAATCAGGATAAGTGGGCCGGCCAGTATTTCAAACCACGTCCAGCCGTTATTCCTCCGGGTAGTATCAGTTATTCAGTTACCCGCTACGCGATCAAGATGAGAGGAAGTCCCAGCCGGGATATTCCCATTGTCGTGGCAACGCAGCATGGAACAGACTGGAACAACTATGTACTGGACAGCGCCGCAATCAATGATTCAGGCTTTTCACAGGATATTGCGGAATGGAAGGAAGTGACGTTCAATAACGTCAAGGATATTTCCCCCGGGCAGATGTTGTGTGTATTCACACCGATGGATTACTACGATGATGTTTGTTATGTAAGATATTCGTCAAATCCCGACCCGGCCACGCAGAAGCATATGATAGCATACAACCAGGGGGCCACCTGGGAAGTCAAGGAAAGTGAATCAAGCTGCTATTACGCCTACGGGAAGTTCATCAGTACTGGTCCGGACCAGATGGTTACGCACCAGTACATCACACGCGTCAATATCGAACTGCAGACCGGTGGCGATATCCAAACGGTGGTGCAAAATACCTGCCACCTGCTCAACCGGCCGGAGAAGGTCAACGCGATCTGGGACCTCGATTTCGATTATGATCCGAATCTGAGCGACCTCGACGGTGACGGCCAGCCTGATTATGTCATGCTCTGTTCAGACCATATTGACCCGTCCGCACTGGTAAACGGCGTATGGACGGTCAACCCGGGCAGCAATCTGAATTGTGAAAGAATCAGGTACCGGCTCGGTGATGTTCCGGGTTCAGTGATTGTTGCAGCATGCCGGTTTCGGGCGTCAGCACAAAGCGGTAATTTAGGAGCAATACTCGATTTCAAATTCGATTACCAACCATCAACAAAGTGCGTCCTTATTTTTATGCTCAGCAGGAACGCCGATGGGTCCCAGAAGCTGAACATATATAACGACATGTGCTGGTTCCCCAGCCAGAGGCTGTGCGACACCATCACGGGACTGACCGGCGACTTTATCGACTTGAAATTCATTGCCGATATGAATACTGACAACATTTACATCGAGGTGGATGGCCGGCCGATCGGTACGTTTACTTATAACCAGGTGGCCTGGTGCAACAGTGACCCTTATTCTCACACCGGCAGTGAAGGTTATGAATCGCAGTTCGATTATTTTCGTGTACGTGTACTCGAATAGGCTATACCGGAGTTGAACATGGCAATATCAAGGAAAGTTCGCGATGCACAAGGCTTCAGCATGGTCGAAGCCATTCTTTCCATTATTCTGGTCAGTGTCATGTTCGTTGCGGCAATCAATACATTGGCAGCAGCGAAAACCAGCCGCGCGAGTGTTGAAGGCAGTGTCCACGGCCCGCAACTGGCACAGTCACTCATGGAGGAAATCCTCGCACAGGCTTACGAAGAACCCGAGGAAGGCGTGACGCCCGTCTTCGGGCCGGAATCCGGGGAAACGATCGGCGGCGGTACGCGGGCGACATTCGATGACGTCGACGATTATCACAACTATAACGAAACCACGCTCACTGATCACGATGGCGCATCGATCGACGGCTATACCGGCTGGACCCGTCACGTCGCCGTGTCATGGGCAAACGTCAATACGATCGCCGGTAACCAGGCGTCCGATACAGGCCTGAAAATCATTACCGTTACCGTCAAGTACAACGGCAAAGTAACAACGACCCTCCAGGCACTACGGTCCGACTGGAACTATGCCGAATAACCGTAGGTCCGGCACATCCGTGCCGGACGCCCGTTTCGTGAGCGAATGCTTAGTTCAAGGTTTCTATAGAGCAGATGAAACAGGGATAAATAGTGAACCCGGCATCCAGGAAACACCGGCAGAAACCACACCCGCGAGGGAGCATCTACATCGCGGTGATCGCCATGTCCATGATCATTGCCATGATCGGCGTGGCGGGCATCAGTACGATCATGATCGAACGCAAACAGGTCGAACAGACCAACGACTTCACCACAGCCCGGTATCACGCCCAGTCGGCCGTACAACTGGCCGTTCAACGGATCAACGGCAACGCGAACTGGCGCAACAGTCTGGTCAATGGCATGTTGTTCGAAGATATGGCGTTCGGCGACGGCAGAATCAGTGCATGGGTGGATGACGCGGCGGACGGTGTCAATGATCCGATCACGGTGTTCGGCTACGGTTATCACGGCCGGGCGAGGTTCATTATCAGTGCACGATTGACCGAATATCTCGATCCGGCCGAGACCTTATCGAACCAGATCATCAGTGACGGCGCTTCGTCCTACTGGCCGATGAACGAGCCCGGCGGGACGATCGTCAATGACGTCGTCAGCGGCAACCACGGCCGATGTGTCAACAATCCCACCTTCGGCCATGAGGGAATCGGGCCGGACAGTACATGTATGCGGTTCTACGGCGAGAGCCAGAATACATGGGTGGATATCGACCATATCAATGCATACTACGTCGATCAGGGAACGGTCGAATTCTGGTTTAAACCGGCGGCGGCGGATACCTACTATGGATTGTTCAGTAAAGATGCCGCCAACTACTGCAACGGCGGCCATTTTTATATGGGTGTCATCGACGGTGGTTTCTGGGCTCGGTTTCAGTCGAAAAGCAGTAGTTATGAATTACATCATTACGTATTGCCTGAAGTGGGGGTTTGGTATCATTACGTGACAAATTTCGGACCGGCCGGCTTGGAATTGTTCGTGAATGGCCAACTGGTGGATACCTTGTCTTATACCGGTGGTCTGGCGACCAGCTCAGGCGGGTCGAGGAATACGCACCCTGTATCAATCGGCGTATATAATTTCGGTAGCGATTGTACGGCTAATAGCCTGTTGTCAGATTACTATAACGGGTATATCGATGAAATGGCGTTCTACGGCCAGGTATTGACAAGTCAGCAGATACAGAAGCATTATGAACTGGGTACGCGTAACCCGCCTCTGGCTGTTATTCCCGGATCATGGAAAAGAGAAGTCGATCAGTAGGTCCGGCAACGGCGCTGCACGGAATTACAGCTCAGCGATATGGTTCACCGCGGCCTTCTTCAATGATGGCAGATCGTATCCGCCTTCCAATACACTCACCAGACGTCCGTTGCAGAATCGATCGGATGCTTCCACCAGCAGCCGTGTCAGCCAGGTGAAAGACGACGGCGTCAGATTGATAAACGCCATGTGGTCTTCACTGAGCGTATCGAAGCCCATGCTCAGCAGGATGAACTGAGGGCGGTAGTCGTTCAGTATGGGTATTACCTCATGTTCAATCGCCCGGCGATATTCCGCATCGCCGCTGCCCGACTTCATCGGGATGTTCAGCGTATACCCCTCGCCTTCGCCCCGGCCTTTCTCGGAATCGCCGCCGCTGCCTGCAAACTGAGCCGAAGGTGAATGTTCATGTACGCTGATATAGAAGACATCACTGCGAGCTTCGAAAATATGCTGCGTGCCGTTGCCGTGATGAACGTCGAGGTCGATGATCGCCACGCGATCGAGCTGGTGTTGGCGGATCAGGTGCTCGGCCGCGACGGCGACATGATTGAACAGACAGAATCCCATCGCCTGGTCCGTTTCCGCATGATGACCCGGTGGCCGAACAGCGCAGAACGCCCGGCCGAAAGTCCCCGCCATTACGCCGTCACACCCCGCAAGCACCCCATAGGTGTTAAGCTAAGCGGATGAATTTTTAGGTTCATCCGGATCTTGCGTAGGTAGAACTTGAAAAAGTGTGGACATGCCTGTC
>CAYRND010000171.1:0-7254 GCA_964425365.1 uncultured Phycisphaeraceae bacterium | reverse complement strand
ATCAGGTCACGACTGAAGCGCACCAGGGGACCTTGATAGCGCTGTAGTGCTAATAGGTTATTTAATGAGAATCGAGTGAAAACGGTAATATGTGCAAAAGCCCCAGGTGCGGGCGGAGAAAAAGGTGTCTGTAAATCTTTATTTACACTTATCTTGCAGTGGTATAGCCGGCGGGGTTATTGATTACGCAGATAAGGTTCGGCCAGATCGAGCGTTTCGTCGATGATATTACCTTTACCGGGTTTGTAGGTGTCACGTCCGGGCGTGAGTATGATCAGCAGTCGCTTATGTTCGCCGGGCAGCATCATATCATGAATTGCCTGCTGGTAGCCGGCGTGACGTGCGATGATGCGGATATCGTATTCGAGGAATCCCGCACCCATTTCGTCGACGGGCAGTGAGAACGATCCGTCGGTTTCACTGACGCACAAGCCCAGTGATTTTGCGGAAAGTCGATCGGGGTCGAGAATGACTTCGACCACGGCGTTTGATATGCCATGTGATTCGGTCAATCTTTGGTCGTTTGCACCAGTGGTCGTGACGGCAGAGACCGGTCCTTCGACTATTCTGCCGCGTAAGGCGTATGATTCACAACCGCCGAGTGTTGCAGCGAGTACGATGGTAATCAACAGGCGTGACCGAGTCGACGCGTCCTGCTTCATGGCTGCTTATTATCTCCGGTGTTACTGACTTTTTCTTTAAGCTCTTCGACTTTAGGCAGGTCTTTCAGATTCGCCAGTCCGAAGACTTCGAGGAAAGCCTTCGTTGTGCCGTAGAGCATGGGTCTGCCGATTTCCTCGGCCCGTCCGACGATTTTGACGAGGTGCCTGTCCATGAGACTTCGCAGGACTTCGCCGCAGGCGACACCGCGGATGGATTCGATCTCAGCGCGTAGTATCGGTTGCTTGTATGCGATAATTGCGAGTGTTTCGAGTGCGGCGGCGCTGAGTTTGCTCTGAGAGCGTGATCTGTGCAGGTTGGCGAGTAGATCGGCGTACTGCGGGAGTGTCATGATCTGCCATCCGCCTGCGACCTGTTCGATTCGAAAACTGCGGCCGGTCTGTTCGTACTGCTGATTCAGTTGTTCGATGGCCTGGTTAACGGTTTTGTTGCCGGATTCGCCCAGCAGTTCTACCAGTTTTGCCGTGGTGACGGCACGATCGGAAGTCAGGAGAGCGGCCTCGACCTTACCGATCAGGTTGCTGTCCGATTGGTGGGAATCGGCTGGTTGCTGATCGGTTTCGGCCTGGTCTTCGGTAGCGTGTTCTGAATCGGAGATCATGGCAATATTGTAAGTGTAAATGTTGAAAAAATCTAAATGTTGTCAATTTCGGATTTCGGATTGCGGATTTGGGGAACCGCATATGGACTGGACAAAACGTGCCCACCCCACCTTCTTGACTCAGAAAAGCAAAACGTGGTTTGTATTGTATAAACGGGAGCTGGTATCCAATGATTTCAGCCGCTTTACCTTACGGGATCGGCTCGCACAACCGAATGATTCGTAACCCGAATTACTTGGCACGGTTCTTAAATTCATCCTGTGAATATCCAGAAATAGAATAACTCTATCAAAAATCCGCGATCCGTGATCGGCGATTATGTGAGGTATCCGCTTCGCCGGATGACGACCATTTTGGGTTGGAGGGTTGAGCCGGGGCAGGCGGTGGGTGTGATTTCCTGGTGGGTAAAGACCCGGCTGGTGGTGACGTGATACTTATGCATCAGTGATTTGAGGGTACTGATAAGTGAGGCGATCTGCGGGTCGGTCGGTCGCTGCTTGTCGAAATTACCGAGCAGCATGACGCCGATGTTGTGTTCGTTATTGCCGCGAACGTGTGCGCCCTGATGGTTCAGGTTTCGGCCTTCCCAGACGCGTCCGGCGCGGTCGATGATGAAATGATAGCCGATGTCACCCCATTTCCGGTCACGGACGTGAACTTTTCGAATCAGTTCCAGCCGTGCGGCGGTACTGGTTTCATCTTCGAACCAGACGGTGGTCCAGCCTTCGTGGTGAACGGTGATCCGGTTGATTCCGTTCATGGAGTTGATTCGGCTTGAGACCGGGCCGAATCGTGTCCAGTGTGAACGAGAGATGACGTGTGCGGAGCCGATGGGTGGAGTTGACAGTTCAGGGGTATAAGACGTTTTCCGGATCAGCGGCGTGGGCTGTTCGGCTGCGGCGGTGATGACGGCGGTGTCCTGAGGTTTGCTGATCTGTTCAGGCCAGAGCGGCCTGGGACGGCTGATGACGGATGCTGTACGTTGCGAGCAACCGCCAGCCAGCAGCAGGCCGACGCCGCCGATCAATATCTCTCGCCGTGATAAGGTCATATACGTACCTGGTTGAATTTTACTGAAAGTTTAAGCGTCCATCTTTCAGCGGCAACCGTAAGCTTGCCGGTCTCAACTTTATATTCGATCGGCACAGGCGTGGATGCGACTGAACAAAAAGGCGACGGATGCGATTGATTTTTATCTTGTTCTAACATGTTCTGTTATAAAGTATTACCTTTGATGTTCTGTTTAGGATGCTCTGACGGATATATCCGATCCGGTTTCGGTCTGGCGCGACTATTTTAACGATGAGGGCCGATAATGTCGCGGAGATTCACGCGGCGTGGGCGTTAGCGTTCAGGCTGTCCTCGGCCGTGTGTGTGCTGGTATCAGACACTTCGTTGTTTTCGAGAGCCTGTTTTTTCAATACCAGGATCAACGGCTGATTGGGATTATTGTTCTTGACGTTGCTGACCACGGCCCAGCCTCCGACGGCGCTGATCTGAGCGGTGAGTTCATGTTCGAAGTAGCGATGATCTGAGTCGGTTGGTAGAGGCTGAGCGGATTTAGGACGTTTCGATACGATGATTGCGAATCCCTGATCTTTGAGTACGCGGTGCGTTTCCCGCAGCAGAGCGACGGGATTGTCGCAGACTTCCATCCGGCTGTAGAGCAGTACCAGGTCGACCTGGTCATTGTCGATGGGTAGCCTTCGCAGTTTGTTTTGGTGTAAGAATTGCGGCGGCTGTTGGGGATACGCCTGGTTCAAGACGCATTTTCGGGCGAATTCTATCTGTTTGAGGTTCGTGTCTATTCCGATGCAGGTCAGTCCCTGTGTCGCCAGCAGGTGAGTGAACAGTCCGGTGCCGCAGCCGACTACGGCGGTCGTTCCGGGCGTGCCGATCTGGTTGATCACCTGTCGGGTGATATTGAACTGGAGTTCGATGGCCTGTCGTTTCTGTGTGTTGCGACTGTATTCGCCCCATTCGGTGTTCTCGATGGTCAGCGGTTCGTTGATGATCGATTCGTTCCATTTTTCGGGTGATATGGCAAAAATCCGAGCGTTCCAGAGCAGAGGTGAGCCGTCGTATTTTTCGCGAATGACATCCAGATCAGGCGCCAGTCGGTCGAATCCCCATTTCTGTCGGAAGGTATCGAGCGTTTTGATGATACCGTCGCGGGTATCGGCCGTGGTCGCCCGGTTGGCCCGCATACCGTGGCGGTGTACGTATTCGATCTGGGGTACGGCGTAGCAGGCGAATCCCGCCTGGCGTGCACGCAGGCCGAAGTCGATGGTCTGTCCACGTAGAATCTGTTCGTCGAACGGTCCGATTTCGTCGTAGACCTTGCGTTTGAAGCAGTAGAAGCAGCCCATGACATGATCGACTTCCATGGGCAGGTTGAAGGCATTGCGAGGCAGGCCGGTGCCGATATGGTGGTATCCTTTTGGATGGAGGATCCAGTCGCCGAAGGCATGTATCCTGCCGTCAGGCCGGAGCTGCTTGGGCCCGACCACGCCGAGTCTGTGTGGTGAATGATCAAAGATATCACAGAGAATACCGGCCCAGTTGTGAGTCAGTGCCTGGACGTCGCCGTCGAGTCGGACGAGGATATCGCCGTGTGCCTGTTCGATCAGCCGGTTGGAGTTGACCGAGAGGATGCCGCAATGCTCGGCTTCGATGAGTTTGAGGAACGGTTCGTTGTTGCGCCAGGTCTGCTGCGAGGCGTTTCGGAGTGTCTGAAGGCTGTCATCGGTCGAGCCGTCGTCGAAGGCGATGATTTCAACGGGAGTGGGGTCATTCAGTAGCGTGTCGTGTAATGACTGGAGCAGGTGGAACATGAAATCGAACTGTCCATTCCGAGAGGATTGGCGTCCGTTGTTGTAGTTCGGGATCAGGATTGAAACACGGGTTTTTTCTTTTGGCATATTCACTTGATCGGTCCGGTTTTGCGTGGTTCTCCAAAGGACGGCGGGCTGTTTCGATCAGGCGGCATAACCGAGCAGTTGCAGCATCTGTCCACCCACGCGATCGAATTGGCGTCGGTTCGCTTCGTCGAAGTGGTTCTGCCAGTCTCCGATGACGCCTTTTCGGAAGAACGACTGGTTATTTTCTTCGCCGCGGCTACGGCCATCGGCGAGTTTATTGAACGATCCGGCGTCGAGACAGGCCTGGATGGACGCCTCTGAGTCGTCGACGCCGAGGAAATCGAGCATGTGTGCCGTCAGGTCCGCCGCGTTCTCATGGAGCGACTCGTATTTGAGCTCGATGTACTGATCCGGATGGCTTTCGCCGAATGACCGTGCTTTCTGGATATAGGGCACCCAGTGCTGTGTGACGGTGTACTGGATGTAGGTATTCAAATCGGGGAACCGCTGTGCGAACTGTGGCCCGGCCTTACGCTGGTTATGGAACCAGCCCGAGACGCAGACATCGCGTCCGTCCCGGATGATGTGAATGAACTTCGCATTGGGGAAAACGTGAGCGAGTTGGGGCATGCACAGGGCGTTTTCCGGGGTTTTTTCACCGACGGCGCTGACCTCCTGATCGCCGACCCAACGTGAGAAGCTCAGGCCGATGGCGGCGGAGAAGAGTACGTTGACCTCATCCGCGGTGAATCGGCCGGGTTCCCCGGCTTTCTGGCGTTGGTTATATGTCTGGAACGCCTGTTGGAAGATCGGCATGAGAAGCGGTCCGAAGTAGCCCTCGCCGTGGCAACGGATGCTGGGATGTCCGTCCAGAAGTTTCTGGATCCACGTTGTTCCGGATTTCTGGCATCCGACGATAAAGAATATCTGCTTATCCAGCATTTCGGCGATGCGTGCCAGTTGTGTCTTGTTGCTGCTGTTCAATACCTGGGTCATGATGATGTACTCTTTGCGGCGTTTATAGTCGAGAATCAGCGGCAGTGTTCATATCACGGTCATCCTGGGGTTTTTGTTTTTGTACTTCAGTGAGTTCGGATTTTTTCATGGGTGTGCCGAGGCAGTACCGGTATTCGGATTTCTCTTTTGCGATGAATAGGTCATCGGCGACGCGTTGAATGAAGTCGGTATCTTCGGTGGAAAAGATTGAGCCATCCGAAGAGCCTTGCCGGACTTTGTAGGTTTCGGGTCGATCGGGATCGGTCGGCGCCAGCGGTGTGTTGCGGTACGCCGGGTGGGTTGAAAGCGATTTCATTCGGTCGAATGAGGCCACTTCGATGACCTGATCGATAAGGTGTTCCTGAATCGGCAGTTGCAGTGCATTGAGCATCTGGCGGAATGTGGCGTTGACATCGAGAAGCATCTGTTCGTAGGCGAAGAGGTGGGCGCAGGTGAGTTTTGTTCGAATTTCTTCCCACATGTTATAGAACGTGACCAGCTTGATGGCGCCGTAACGTGGATCACGGAGAAATTCCGCCGGTGACCCGGAGAATACTCTGATCCGGTCACGAGCCTGGAAGAAAGCGGAAGCCAGCGTGGCCTGGAAGTTCCGGGTGAGGAAAAGCCAGGTGTCATTTTGTGCGCTGGAGGTGTTGATGGGGCCCATAGCCCAATACGGTCGCTGATACATCATGGCGCCGGTCAGATGGGTCCAATCGATGTGATATTGTGATTGTGTTTGCTTGATCAGGTTCTCAGCATCGAAGACATTTTCACAACTGAAGTTGTTGATATGACAGAGGTAGCTGTCGATCATGAAGCGTACCCATGTCCGGCCGGACTTGGGGTATGAGAGGAAAATAGACATATTAAGCCGTCCCTGGCTTCAGGTTAACGGATATCCGACTGACGGTATATTTTTTATCGGTCCGTCGGGGCGTGTAGCTTAAGGGGAATTGGTGAGTGGTCGGGGTGGCGCATTGATGCGGTGAAAGGGGGGATTGTGGGGTGTGAGGCAGTGAAGTGGTGTTATAATTGGTTTGATTTCCGGTTGATATTTGTTGAGTCGTGATTTGAGGTGGAAGAGGCTGGTTATGGCAGAGAAGCTGGGATTGAGATCTTGTCTGATGTTTCTTGTGTTTCTGGTCGGTGTGTTTGGTGTGGGCGTATTTGGTGTTCAGTTCGAGGTGGGGCAGTGGTACGACCAGTTGGCGAAGCCCTGGTATACGCCGCCGGGCTGGGTATTCGGGCCGGTGTGGACGGTGTTGTATGTGACGATCGCCTTCAGCGGCTGGCTGGTGTGGTGGCGATCGGGTTTTGTCGGTGCGAAGTGGGGGATATTTGTTTATGTCCTGCAGCTTGTATTAAATGGGATGTGGTCGTGGTTATTTTTCGGTCTGCACCGGATCGACCTGGCGCTGTTGGACAATCTTCTGCTCTGTTTATCTGTTTTAATTACGATGGTTCTGTTTATTCGTCACAGCCTGGCGGGTGCCCTGCTGCTTCTGCCGTATCTGTTCTGGCTTATCTTCGCCCTGGTGTTGAACTTTGAAGTATGGTGTCTGAACAGGTAAAAATATGTTAGAATGAGTCGGGTTGCGGGCGGTCACGTCTGGGTACGTAACACAGAAGGAGCGGGCAAATGGCGCAGTATGATCCATCGGTCATTCAGAAGCAGGCGAAGAAGCTGTACGCCAAGGCGAGATGGGTATATGTGAAGTATCTGGTGCTGAGTCTGGTTCTCGGCGTGATGATATTCGGTACGCTGATTTACGCGATGCGCAGGCGTGTTTACGTTATGGGAGTGCCGGTGACGATTTTCGTAGCCATGATCCTTGCGAATGAGAAGTCGTTCCGGCTCAGGCTCCAGGCGCAGGAACTGCTCTGCAAACTTCATACGGAACAGAATACCCGTGCGATTTACCTGCAGATGAAGCAACAGGGTGAGCGTCAATGGGATAGTGGATTGGTGGGGGTGGGTGATGATGAAGGGTTACGGATGTAGAGGTATTGGTGTAGTGGTTGTTGATTGCCGGAGCAGGCTGTTTGAAGGATTACAAATTTTGGTTCTTCAGCAGAATCTGTGGGTATCAAAGAGCTGAAACACTTCAAAG
>CAYRND010000170.1:0-7326 GCA_964425365.1 uncultured Phycisphaeraceae bacterium | reverse complement strand
CGCTATCATGCCGATCGCCGACCAGCCGCGTACCGCCAGTTCCGTTGTGCCGGCGATCCGCAGTCCGATCGTCATCAACCAGTAGATGAGTACCGGCTTGTCGGGCCGGATCTCGCCGTTGAAGGTCGGAACGAGGTAATTGCCCGACCGGTACATTTCGACCGCTGCTCTTGCGAAACGCGGCTCATCCCGGTCCCACAGCGTCGTACGGGTTGACAGGAACAAAAGGAGCAGCAGTGCCACAATGCCGATCAGCAGTGCTTCTCGCGTATAAGCAGGCCTGTCGGCAGGGCTGTTTTTCGGATACACCTGGCCGGTCTGGTTCATGATCGATACATGATAGCAATATCGGCGGTCAACCAGGTATGGCCTGATGGCTGGTATTCGAGCCTGCCGGCCGGAAGCGCCGTCGATACGTCGACGGGGTCATACCGGTTTCCTTATGAAACGTTGATGACAGGCGAGTAAGGTATGGGAACCCGCTCTGTTCGGCGATTTCAGATAGTTTCAGATCAGTTTGAACCAGGAGTTGCTTCGCATGGTTCAGGTGAACCCGTCGAATCTCGTCGAGCGGCGTGCGGCCGATGATCTTCTTGAAACGTCGTTCCAGTGTCCGCCGGGCAATGGGGATTTCATACAGAATATCCGATACATCGATGGGTTTGTCGGCATGTTGACGGATGAACCGTAAGGCGGCGGAAATATCGGGGTCATCGATCGCCAGCAGATCAGTCGATTGTCGTGTCACAACATGAACAGGATCAACGGTAATCGTTTCACGCGTCGGCTTTCGGCCTGCGATCATCCGTGCAAGCAGATCGGCCGCCTGGTAACCGATTCGCTCGACGCCGGTTTCGATACTCGATAGAGGCGGATTACACAGTTTCCACGACAGCTCTGTATTATCGACGCCAAGGATGGAGACATCCTCAGGAATCCGCTCGCCGAGGATCAGGCATTGTTGTGCGACCTTCGAGGCCATGTAGTCGTTTGCGACGAAGATTCCCACCGGCTTCGGCAGTTGACTGATCCACAGTTGCATTTCTTTCCGGGATTGCCAGATATTGACAGGTGAAGAAGGTGCATGGTGCAGATGGACCTCCCTGCCTGTCTGTTCAATAGTCTTGATAAACCCGGATTCCCGGCCGCTGGAGTAGATCGTATCGGAGATGCCGCAGAACGCGAACCGAGTTAATCCGCGATCGAGGAAATGTTCCGCGGCCATCCGGCCGATGGCCGCTTCATCCATAACCACCTGCGTCACGTTCATCTGCTTCGGATGGTGGGTAATGGTGACAAAGGGGATTTGCGTTCGTTTCAGTTGCGTCGCCCACGCAGACTGGAGTTGACCGATGATGATCCCGTCCGGTTTGGTTTTCTGGATCATTTTGAGTGAATCGGGGAAATAGCCCGTCCATCGTTCGATCGACCATTTGCGTGTTTCAAACGCGTAGGTTCCGATACCCGACAGTACGCGGTTCAGATACTCCGCGTCATGGATGAAAAGGAAGATATTAAGCAGCGGTGCTGTCATCGGACCTCTCGCCGGCCATTATACCCGATGACGCATAAAAATAAAAGTATTATGAATTTCGCCTTTATCATGTTACGCTGCGATTGCGGAAAACAGATTCTCCGTCGCGAGGCCGATACTTGTTTTGATCAAGAAATAACCCGCGACGCGCTGCCCTTGTTACCCAGTATAACCTGATTACCTACTGGTTTTTCTGTGATTGCTGACAGGTCGCGGGTTGTTTTAATTATCGGTTTAATTGTTACTGCAAGAGCAGTAATTTATTAGAAATCTGTTTGATTCAAGTCCCGAATGGATCAGACGTGATTCAAAAAGATGTTGTCATCAAACAGAAAGATCCTCGACATGCTGCCCTTTAATGAGCCTTATAGCGGCCCTGACCGAATTGGCTCCTTGCGATTGTTGACAGGCCGGGGATCTTTCCATGTTGTCACTAATAGTATTATCCATGATTGTGATGGAAAAGCCAAGAAAAATATAGCGAAAACCACAGCAAAAAAGAACTGCACCTGGTAGAAGAAACGAGTTGTGCGCAACGTAAAATTTTCGAAAAAACGCTTGACTTTCTCAAAATACTGTGAACGGCGGTATCATACCATCCGTAGCGAAGTGAACATTGCTCATGTATGCTTGTGCTGATAATACATCGTATACGCAGTTTACGATTCTGTTGATAATCAGTGGCCCGTCGTTAACATCAGGCTTCTTCGACCGCACCGATGTTACGTAGTCGCTGATAACGTTTATTGACGAGGTTGTGGATTTTGAAACGCTTCAATTCGCGGATGGTCTGTATGAGATATTTTTCAAGACGGTCCGCCGAACCTGTCGGGTTTCGATGTGCGCCGCCCAGAGGTTCTTCAATCACATCGTCGATCGTACCGACCTTCATGTTGTCCTGCGAAGTCAATTTGAGTGATTCGGCAGCAGAAGCGTTGTTTTCCTGATTGGCGGCTTTCCAGAGAATCGCGGCACAGCCCTCGGGGCTGATGACGCTGTACCAACTGTACTGCATCATCGCCACGCGATCCGCCACGGCGATACCGAGAGCCCCGCCCGAGCCGCCTTCGCCTATGACGACGGAAATGATCGGCGTTTTCAAACGGCTCATTTCCTGCAGATTCAAAGCAATGGCCTGCGCCTGGCCGCGTTCTTCGGCGCCGATGCCCGGATAGGCTCCTGGGGTATCGACCAGTGTGACCACCGGCAGTTCATATTTTTCGGCCAGTTTCATGCACCGCAGTGCCTTGCGATATCCTTCCGGATGGGCGCAGCCGAAGTGACAGGCGATTTTTTCCTTCGTATCGCGCCCTTTGTTATGGCCGATGACCATGCACTTGTACGATCCGATACGTCCGAACCCTGCGATGACAGCCGGGTCGTCGCCGAATGCCCTGTCGCCGTGCAATTCGGCGAAATCCTTGACGAACGCGCGAAGATAGTCTGATGTTTGAGGTCTGGCCGGGTGCCTTGCTACTTTCACGACGTTCCAGGCATTCAGTCGTGAATAAATTTTACGAAGCATGTTGGTATGGGACTGGCGAAGTTTTCGGATTTCGCTGCCCCAGTTCACCTCGGGGCTGCCGGGGGTGGGCTTGCCTGTGTTCTGGTGCTGGTTTTCCAGTTCGGCGATCTGCCGCTCGAGAGCAAGGAGGGGTCGCTCGAATTCCAGTTCATAAATGCTCTGATAAGTGTCAAGTGTCGTCATGGTGATAATCTGGGTTTTTCAGTTATCCTGGATTAAACTACGGGCCGGATCGCTGGATACGTCCCGTGTACATATCACGGGCTTGAATCTAATATGTTACCCGTCTGCGGTTTCAATGGATAGTCTAATGGATGATATTAATCAAATAGCGATAGTCGGGACGGGCCTTCTTGGTGTTAGCATGGGATTAGGGCTTAAGGCGACCGGCTATGCCGGTCGGATTGTGGGGGTAGGAAGACGGCAGGTAACGCTGGACAAGGCGTTGCAGACCGGTGGTGTGGATGAAGTCAGCCTGGATCTGCAGTCGGTGGTACGAGAGAGCCGGTTAGTTGTCGTGGGTGTGCCGCTGGGCGCGTTCGCCGGCGTCTTTCAGAGCATCGCCGCTTGCGATCATGATGAGCTCGTTATTACCGATGTCGGATCGACCAAGTTGCAGGTGCTTGATGAAGCGAGAAAGTTTCTGCCGAACCCGCAGCGGTTCGTCGGTTCACATCCCATGGCGGGCAGTGAAAAGCAGGGACCGGAGGCGGCACGAGCGGACCTGTTCGGTGGCAAGCCTTGTATCATCACGCGTGAGACTGACACCGAACCGAGGGCTCTGGCGGTCATCGAAAGCCTGTGGCGACGTCTGGAGATGTCTCTGCTTTACATGTCGGCGATGGAACATGACAGCAAGGCGGCGGCGATCAGCCATGTCCCGCATCTGGCGACAGTGCTGATCATCGAGACGGTCGCCCGCCTCGGCGGCTGGGATATCGCATCGACGGGATTCAAGGACACCACGCGGCTGGCAAGCAGCAATCCACCGATGCGGGCCGATATCATCGCCGCCAATCGTGAGCAGATTCTTCGTACCCTGGAAGTCTTTCGCGAACTTTTTGATGAGATGCATACGGTGATTGCACAGAATGATTACACGAAACTGCTCACGCGACTCGAAAATGACAAGCAACTACGGGATGAATGGCTGCGAGGCTACGAACAGGCAGCCACCCGCCATGCGGATGAGGAATGATTTTTAAGGATGTTCTTATATGAAATATCGACTTGGATTCATTGGTTCAGGCAACATGGCCGAGGCAATCGCCCGTGCCGCGATTGATAAACGTATTGTTGAAGTGAACGGGCTGATCGCATCCGATCCGCTTGAATCGCGTCGTGATCTGTTCAGCGTGATGGGTATTACCGTGACAGCGGATAATGCGGAAGTGATCAGTCAGAGCGAACAGTTGCTCATTGCCGTCAAACCGCAGATGATGAAACAGGCTGCCGCGGATATCCGTGATCATGGTAATAGTGAAAGCCAGGTGTTGATCTCGATCATGGCGGGTATTCGTACCGGCCGGTTGGCCGAGGCCATCGGCGGAAGCTGTCGCGTGGTTCGGGTTATGCCGAATACTCCCATGATGATCGGTTGCGGGATGGCGGCGCTGTGTCTCGGCGAAGGCGCACAAAATGGTGACGAGCATCTTGCGATGCAGTTGTTCAGCGCCGCGGGCGAGGCGATACTGGTCGATGAATCGCTGATGGATGCCGTGACGGCCGTTTCGGGATCGGGCCCGGCATATGTCTTCTACCTCGCCGAGGCGATGCAGAAAGCGGCCGAGCAACTCGGGCTGGACGATCATGCCGGACTTCTGGTCAGGCAGACGGTTCTTGGGGCGGCGAAATTGCTATGCGAATCGCAGGATGCCGCCGAAACGCTCAGGCGAAAAGTGACAAGCCCGGGTGGTACGACGGAAGCCGCCATCAAGCACATGGAAGCGAACGGGACCGGCCGGATCATTATCGAAGCGTTACAGGCTGCCGCCGAACGATCGAAAGAACTTGGCGGATGATGAATCAAAGCATAAGCAGGATAAAGGATCAGGGCAATGAGTAAAATGCTGCAGGGTCAATCGGGCCAGAATGCGATTCTGTTCTTCAATCGTATCGCGCTGGGGTTATACCTTGGTTTCGCAGGAATTGAAAAGCTGAAAGGGGGTATCGGTGATTTTTACACGGAAAGCTTTCTCGCACTGAAACCGGATTGGCTGATCGAGCCGATCGCCAGACCGTACGGATATGCCATTCCGTTCCTGGAAATGATTCTTGGTTTATTTCTCATCATCGGCCTGTTCGGCCGGCTGACCGCGGCGCTGGCGGCATTCATGATCATGACATTCACAGTTGCCCTGATCAACCAGTTCGGTATCGCGGCACAGGCCGGCGACGGCGGCGGCCCGTTCAGTGCGAATTACCTGATCATCGGGCAGGCGCTGATGCTTGCCTCACTCGGTGCCGGGCGGCTGGGTGTTGACGGTATCTGGGGCAGTGTCGATTAGCGGGTTGCATTACAATGGCCTATTCCACGCTGCGTGATTTTCTGAATGCACTCGATGAGGCCGGCGAACTGCATCGTGTCAAGTCGGTGGTGTCTCCGATTCTCGAGATGACCGAAATCACTGACCGCCAGTGCAAAGCCCGTGCGGCAACGGTCAGTGACCACGCCCGGCTGTTCGATCCGCACCATGCCGATCGTGGCGGCCGGGCGCTGTTGTTTGAATCGGTCGAGCTGCCCGGCGGATCGACCGGGGGTATGCCCGTATTGATGAATGCATACGGCAGCTACCACAGAATGGAAATGGCTTTGGGGGTGACAGGTGCGGGCCTGACGGGGCTGGCGGAGAAGATCGGTGCGATTCTGAAGCCGCAGGTACCGGCGACATTGGCGGGAAAATTCAAAAAAGGCTACGAGATGATCCAACTTGCAGGGATCAGCCCGAAGTGCGTTCGCCAGGGACATTGCCAGGAGGTGGTTCATGGCGCGGGCGAGTTGAACCTGCTCGATCTGCCGGTATTGAAATGTTGGCCGGGTGACGGCGATCCTCGTAGCTGCGGTTATGACATATCACCCGCCGAGGCGGGAACGGACCAGGGAATGGGCCGGTTCATCACATTCGGCATGATGCACACGATCCACCCGGATGATGCCGGTCAGGTCGATTCTGTTCCCCAATCGCATAACGTCGGCATCTACCGCGCCCAGTTGATCGATCGCAACCACGCAGCGATGCACTGGCATATGCATCACGACGGTGCGCGATACTGGCGTGCATGGAAAAAGACCGGCCGGCCGATGCCGCTTGCGATTTCATTCGGCGGTGAAAGTGTTCTGCCTTATGCCGCCACTGCCCCGCTCCCGCCGGGTGTCAGTGAAATGATGTTCGCCGGGTTTCTTCACGGCGGCGGTATCAACATGGTTAAATGCAGTGCCATCGATCTTCATGTACCGGCCGGTGCCGAACTGGTGATCGAAGGTTACGTCAGTACCGAGTCGCTGCCACCCGGTGTTGATGACCGTGTCATGCGGCGAGGCGGTGATATTCGCGATCATATCGGCCCGGGTGCGGTCCTCGAGGGACCGTTCGGCGATCACACCGGCTATTATTCGATGCCGGACCGATATCCGGTTTTTGAAGTGACTGCGATTACACATCGGAAACAGGCGATCTATCCCGCCACGGTGGTCGGCCTGCCGCCGCAGGAGGACTATTATCTGGGCAAGGCGTCTGAACGGCTTTTTCTGCCCGTCCTGAAGGCTATCGTTCCTGATCTTGTCGATTATGACCTGCCGATGTTCGGCGCCTTCCATAACTGCGTGTTCATCAGTATCCGCAAGGAATACCCCCTTCAGGCAAGACGAGTGATGCACGCCGTCTGGGGTCTGGGGCAACTGGCATGGACGAAGATCATTATGGTCGTCGATGATGATGTCAATGTACATGACTATGAAGAAGTGCTGTTCCACTGGTCGGCGAACTGCGATCCGAAACGTGACAGCGAGATCGTTCACGGGCCGGTCGATATCCTCGATCATGCCTCGCCCATGGTCGGCTGCGGCCACAAGATCGGCTTTGACGCGACACGCAAAATCCGTGGCGAGCAGGTCAACGGCGTTGCGGTCCGCGACTGGCCGATGGCAATGAAAATGACTGAACAGATCAGGCAGCAGGTGAACCGGCGATGGCGTGAATACGGATTCCTATCGGATTAACACTACAGCGCTATAAAAGCTCAAGTTTACCACCGGGGCAAGCCGATA
>CAYRND010000169.1:0-7331 GCA_964425365.1 uncultured Phycisphaeraceae bacterium | reverse complement strand
CATCATCACTGCTCTACACTGTCAAGGGTGTGGGTTGGCCGGACGCTTACATCTTGTTTTCACATTTCCACTTTTCGCTGGGTAATGGGATTATTGTTATGCATACTGAGTATCCCTGCCGTATCGTATTCGCAGCCGTATGACTGGCAGCCGATCCCTGAGAAGGCGGCGTTGATGTTGTTTTCGGCTCATCCGGACGATGAAGGTGCGACGTTCGGTGGCGTTCTCGCCCAGTATACGGTATGCCGGCAGTTGCCGGTGATCCTGGTGGCGGTGACGAGCGGCGACGCCGGTGGGCCGGATATGGGACTCATCCGTGAAGAGGAGCTTCGCTGCGCCGTGTGGCGGTACGGCATGCGTCACGAGCCGATCTTCACGCATTTTCATGACTGCTGCTGGGGTTACGGCGACCTGGCGATGTGCTGGGACGTCTGGGGCGGGCAGGACCATGTGGTGGGCGTGTTTACGGAGCTTATCCGTCAATACCGGCCGGATGTGGTCCTGTGTCATGACTTCGGCGGTGAGTACGGCCATCCGAATCACATGGCAAGCGGCATCGCAGCGGCCGAGGCATATTTCGCCGCGGCCGATCCGACGCGTTACCCTGAACAACTCGATACGCTTGATACCTGGCAGGCGAAAAAATGTTATGTCAATTTGAATCCCACGCATTCCATGACGCACTATTGGAATGTCCCCTGTGACGAACTGGGCGGCCTGACACCTCAACAGGTCACCACGGATGGGATCCACTGCCATGCAAGCCAGGGCGCCGGCGGCTGGTCGTGTTCGGCAAGTAACAACTACGGCCTGTATGACACGCACGTCGGATTGGATACGACGGATGACCTGATGGAGCATATCGACCTGGGCTATTACTTTGATATTCCGAATGCGCCTGCCGATCTGACTGCCGTTTACACCGGGCCGGGTGTGATTGAACTTGCGTGGGATGACCTTTCGGACGATGAAGACGGATTTGTTGTACAGCGCCGGCCGTACCTGGGACAGGACGGCGGCTGGTATGATATGGTCACGTTACCGCCGGGCTCGACGAGTTACACGGATTCGACAGCGATCCACGGTGAAGTGGCATATCGGTATCGTGTGGGGGCATTTATCGAGTAGGTCGGGCAAATTCTGCCGGACATCCGTGTGACGTCTGAAATATAATAATCACGTTTTTATTCGCTTGTCTGCCGAACGAATGTCCGGCAACGGCGTTGCCGTATCTACCTTTTTGTGTGTGAATCGGTATGATGATAATGATAGATGAAAGCCATACTTAACTGTTTCATTACGGGATTTACCAAATGCAGCAGACTGGTGAATTAAACGTTCATGGTATCTACCAGTGGTCCCCGCCGCCGGTGAAGGCGGGGATATTGCTGTTCTGTGCTCATCCGGATGACGAAAGTGCGACATTCGGCGGCTTGATTGCGTATTACACACTGGTGAGGAAAGTGCCGGTGGTTGCGGTGATGATGACCAGCGGTGATGCGTTCGGTCTCGGGTTGTTACGTGAAAGCGAATTGCGAAGTTCGCTGTGGACCTGCGGGCATCAATACGAGCCGGTGTGGGCGGGATTTGAGGATTGCTGCCAGCATGGCGATCTTGCCTGCTGCTGGGATCGATGGGGCGGTCAGGACCACGTGGTCGGCTACTGCACCGGCCTGATCCGCCGTCTGCGGCCGGAGGTGGTGGTGTGTCATGACTTCGGCGGCGAATACGGGCATCCGAACCACATGGCGGCCGGGATTGCGTCGGCCGAGGCATGGCACGCGGCCGCGGATACCGCACGGTATCGCGACCAGCTTGATAAGTATCCGACATGGCAATCGAAGAAGTGTTACGTACATCTGAACGCAACCAATCCGATCGAACATCGCTGGGACATGCCGTGTGATGAACTCGAAGGCAAGACCCCGCAGGAGATCACGGCCAAGGGTTTGTCGTATCACATCAGCCAGGGCCCGATGGTGTCGCCTGCGTTGAGCCGGTTCGGATTGTATTCGACGACGGTGGGTGTGGATACAGTTGATAATGATCTGATGCAGCATATCGGGTAAGGCTTGGGAAAGCGTAGTTGAAGGTCGAATTATCCGTGTCAGACGGATTCGAGATTACGGTGTCACGGACAGCAGTCCGTGTGTTAGAAAGCGTAGATCAGCATTGACAGGTCATCACCATTGTCCGAGCGGGCAGACCTCACGGACGAGTCGGGTTTTGTGTTTGAGCCAGCATCCGCAAACGCCACATTTGCAGACGAGTCGATGGTTATGTGTGCAACGGATGGCCTCGGGACATTCCCGGCAGATATCCAGGCGTTTGCGAGCCAGGCCGACGGATGCGTGTCCGAGTCCGAGCATGGATCGTGCAATTCCCATCCCGCCGTGGACCGCTTTACCGCAACTTTTACAAACACGATTGAATGCCATCTGTTCCGTACCCCGAATACGCGTCAGTCTGACTGCCGGATTGCCCGGTACCGTATTTATATCGAGTGAACATAAAAGCCGTCGCCATTATTCCGCTCCGGTTCGGCAATGAGGCTGACCACGTGTTTGAAGACATGGACGTCAGCGGGATACTCACTTTTGTCATGGCGTGCCATGATCCGCTCTTCGAGTATCGCCTGCATTTCCTTTCTCACTGCTTCCGGACAGTCGCCCTCGATGTGGTGGTTCAGGTCCGGTGAATACTCGTGGTACCTGTCACCCGCCACCCAGGAGAAGCAGGTCAGTTGAACCAGTTCCCTGCGGACCTGTCGGATGGTGGGCGTTTCGATCAGACGGGCGATATGTTGACGTAGTTCGAGCTTGTTCATGGGTTTCTTGAGACTGTCATTCACACCGGTCAGCATAGCCCGGTACGCCATCTCGTTATCCATGGACGCTGCGTATAGTATGATCGGTGTATGCCTGTGGCGAGGCCGGCGACGGATTTCACGCGCCAGTTGCAGGCCGTCACCATCGGGCAGTTCATAATCCAGGATGAAAAAGGTGATGCTGTCATCCTCTTGAATCATTTGCCGGGCATCGTTTACGGTCAGTGCGGAGATGAAATCGGCGATGGGTTCAACCACGTTCAACATCAGCCGCTGAGCAGTTCTGCTGTCATCAACATACAAAAGCCTGATTTCTTCCATTCAGCCGAGTCCTGTCGTTAATCGGTCTCGACCCCCGCAAGCTGTCTGTTCTTCTGTTTGTAGGTCCGGTGGTCCTGAACCTGTACCGTCAGTTCAAGTCCGCCGGGGACCAGTTCGTAATCGACCACCCGTGCGCGTCGGCGGTTCTCGATTTCCAGCACCGGCCTGAACTCGATGTACTTGAATTTTTCGAGCCACTCGCCGAGTCGTTGCACATCCAACCCGCCGATATTGCCTGCCAGGTAATTCGATACCGAGTCGACCGGCACGGGCATCTGACCGACGAGGAACTCCTCCAGTGTCATCGCGGCCAGGCCGTCCTCCTGTATTTCAACGTGAAAATAACCTGAGAGCACCTGCGAATAGTGCGGCGTATGCAACTCGAAGGCGAGTACCATACGATCGCCATCGATATCAAACATGGGGAACCGGACTTCATCGGGAATCACGAATCCCCGCTCGCCGGTCCATTGATCCATGCGTGTCAGCAGCATCGCATTGATTTCGTCGATACTCATGAATATATTTTTACGGATATTGACACGGATATCGGAAAGCCGCCTGTTGACCACGTACTGATCGAGTTGCGGTACGCTGGTGGCCTGTTCGAGTTTCTGCTCGGCCTGAGCGATCAGTTCTCGCCAGTTTTCATCTTCCGAAACGTCCATAATCACATTCTGCGAGAGTTCACTGATCCTCGCTTCGAGTTCACGGGTCATTCTCTCCATCTGCTCGGGGCTGGTCTGCTCGGTAAACGCCATGTGACGTTGCCAGTGCTTCGGCTGCGACCGGACCATGTAGATTACGACACCGAGTGCGACAACCGTGACCAGAACCACGAACAGCAGGAACCGTCGAACGAGTCTTCGACGTGACCGTCGCGGTACGGAGAGGTCCAGGTGCTCATCCGAAATATAGGGTTCGTTAAAGGGATCGTCCATCATTATCGGCCCTGTACAATATCATCGCTGTACGATCTGTGCATCGGCGTTATCGCCTGCAACCGTGAGTAAAATACCGCCGAAAAAAAGCACGCAGAACCCAATTGGACTTCTGCGTGCCAGTATGACGTGTCCCCTACCGCCGCCGCTTAATCAAGCACTTATATTTTAGCCTGAAACCTTGCAAAAACGTACTGTTTACTGAAAATTTTTTCACTTGCACATCGTAAAATTCACGCGTTCAATGCGTGATGGATGGCAGAAAACTGCGGAAAATATCAGAAATAAGCTTGACGGGGCCGCCGGACCGTATCAATGGCTCATTACGCACCGGTTATTCCATGCGACAGGGCATGAGACTGCTGACGGCTTCATCGACACTGTCCATTATGGTGATATGTGCGGCCAGTCCCGTCAGTTCGATGAGCAGCTTCGCTTCTTCTCGGCAGCAGGCCAGTGCCAGCTTACCCTCGGACTTGTCGATGTTGATCAGAAAGGTCACCAGTGAACCGATGCAGGCGGAATCGATGAACTCGACCTCTGACATATCCAGTACGAAGTATCGGCTTCCGATATTCGACCAGTACTGCAGCAGTTCCGCGAGTAATTGGTCCGATTCGAGGCTGGTCATATCGGCGAGCTTCATGCGTGCAATGACGACCTGGCCACGCAGTTCGATGCTGAAGGTTTCATCCGTCATAACGATCCTTTCCGGGCGCAAGGCAACTGCCTGATAATATTATCGACTTAATGTCAGGTGGATTCGACGTCAATCCGCAGTATCGGGGTAAGTGTTTGAAGCGGTTTGATTGCCGGACCGATCCAGTCGATACATTCAGTAAGGCCGGTCAAGTCGTCATTGGAAGTGACGGGAGAAAGTCATGCAACCGCCGGAGAACGATAACAACCACCTGCCTGCGCCGGTAGCGGACGAACCCTGTAAGCGATTCCGTGCGAAGTGGGTATGTTCGCTGTTCCCGACGCCTGATATTTTCGGACCGCGTGAAAGCGGCGGTGTGGGTATTCTAGCGGCGAACAGTGCGGCCCTGTTCCGCCTAACGCTGCTGTCCAGTGAAGAGCTGGCGAAACTCGATCGCCGGTTCAATAAGTGGCTTGGCCTGAAACTCAAGGAAAAACAAGGCCCGCCGACCTGTTGGTCTGAAGAAGATGCCCTTGCGGTGATCGAGGGAGAGCGTCAACTGCTGGTGTATGCATGGGTATACCGTGAAGTCGACCGGCGTCTGGGCACGGATGCCGTTTATGATCCGCTAGGCGCCGCCGCGTTATGGTCGTTTTCGAAACAGCGTCGCATGCAGCAGCTATCACTGGTACAACACGTACACCGCCGCTACGCCGAGCAACGCGTCTGTGATGAACAGGCCAGCGAAGTGATCAATCGCCTACTTGAATCCTGACCCCCCCACTTCCCCCCCACTTCCCCCCTACTTTCGCCCCACTTTCGCCGCCCTACTCATCCATGCGCCATGCCAGAATTCCGTCGTGCATTCAACCCACATTCCCGGTGCGCGGCATCCGGTGATTCCGGACGGTCAGCTTTCCTTCAACACCTGGTTATGGGCATAAGCTCTGAGTTCGCGGACGGCGATATCGAAATGCTCATGCTCGGGGAAGTTGTAAATGAAAATTTCGAATGCCGCCCGTGCCTTGTCATGTTCGCCCATGTGTTTGTAACACCGAGCCATTTCATACATGGCGGTGGCCACCTGTTGTGATTGCATGGCGTGTTGATCCTGTGACTGTTCAATCACGGCGATGTAGGCTTCAATGGCCTCGATACAGCGTTCCTGTTGGTGCAACCGCCTCGCCCGCGTCATGAGGTCGGCGTCTGAAGCGTAGGTCTTCAAGGGTTCATGACACAGGAAAAACATCACGGCCACCGCTACCAGTAAGAGAAGCAGCCGAGCCGGTCGCTGTTTTAATATCTGCTTAGTCATGCAGGCTCCCGTATGCCCCCGACATAAACCGGCGAAAACAGGCGCTATCTGATGAGTTATCGGCCAGAAAAGGGTCCCGTATAAGTAGAATCCCGTATTTTCAAGCCGGAACCCCTGAAAATCGTGTCGGCACGCAAACATATATTATTTAACTGCTTATAGTCATTTTGCATTGATTTTGTAATTAAAACGGCTTGAACTTTTAGGACATTTTAGATTTTTATTTGGATTTGAGATGTAATATTGCGTGTCACTACTGTCCGGTTGTTTCAGGACGAATTCATTGTAACTAGATACAATTTATTGAGTTGCATAAAAAGATGACCTGCATCGACTTCAATTTTTATGACAATTTCGGCTCCTTTTTACCAGCAGGAGCCACCCATGTACACCGGGCGAACCATCTTTGCGCAACTCACCGATTTTCTACTCACGCGGCGATTTCAAACCTTGGTCCGGCGATATCACGGCGATCATAAGATGAGAACATTCTCCTTCCTCGATCAGCTCTACACCATGATCTTCGCGCAATTGACCTGCTGCGAATCCCTGCGCGACATCGAGGCATGTCTATCGGCACGTCCATCCCAGCAGTATCATCCCGGCATTCGCTGGCGCGTTCGACGCTCCACCTTGCGAGACGCCAACGAATCGCGCGACGCACGCCTATTCGAGGAGTTTGCCAAACCCCTGATCGCCGAAACACGCCATCTTTACGTCGCCGAACCGATGGGCGTTAACCTCGACACCACGGTATACGCTTTCGATTCGACGACCATCAGCCTCTGTTTCGAACTGTTCCCCTGGGCGCAATTCAGGCGACAAAAGGCCGCTATCAAACTTCACACCCTGATCGATTTACGAGGCAATATTCCTTCGTTTATCCTTATTTCCACGGGGAAAATGCACGACATTCGTACGTTGGACGAACTGTCCATCGAGCCGGGAGCGTTCTATCTGATGGACAAAGGTTATATCGATTATGCTCATCTGTATCATATCAAGGACTCCTGTGCGTTCTTCGTTATCCGGCTGAAGGACAGCGCCCGGTACCGCGTTGTCCAATCGCAGACGGTAGACAAAACTACCGGCATCTTGTGTGATCAAGTAATCCGTTTGACCGGAACCCAATCCGTCACGGACCATCCCGAACCAATGCGCCGCGTCAAATATCGCCATGCCGAGACAGGACAGACATATGTATTCCTGAAAGGGAAAAAGGGGACAACACAGAATGGCATGAACTTAAGCTGCAAAATATTTCTCTATCAAGGCTTGGCGTAATTC
>CAYRND010000168.1:0-7385 GCA_964425365.1 uncultured Phycisphaeraceae bacterium | reverse complement strand
AGGCATGTCCACACTTTTTCAAGTTCTACCTACGCAAGATCCGGATGAACCATATCCGAGATCCAGGTGGGAACCGGATAGGGCGAATACTGGGAACTGGCAAATGGTTCATACCGGCTGACAATATCAAGACGATGCGGATACCAGGAAGGCGAATCCGCGCGGTAATAATATGAGGCTCCCAGGCTGTCCGTCGTCAATGCCGCATGCATGTCCAGGCCCTGTTCTTCCTGCATATACTGATAGGCATGCATGGCGGTTTCCATGAAGAACCGATCCGCTTCGGGCGGGCCCTGGAGGTAGGCGGCGATCAGCACGTCATCGTACCAGTCATCGGATGATGGTGTTTTGTCATAAGCCAGTATTTTACTGACGACGTCGGCGGCTTCCGTTTCAGTATGCACGGAAAGCCGGCCGATTGTGAGGTCGGGCAGGTAGTCAGCGCCATCGACGCAGGCATATACATTATCCGCCATATAACCCAGATTATTGGAAGGTACATCATTATAATCGCCGACGAGCAGAACATGGCTGGGTGCGATGGTCCAGTTGTCATAGGCGTTCTGAATATAGTCAGCGACGTCCGTCGAACTGCTGCCGATATCGGACATGCAGGTGACCTGGGTGAGAAGTCCCTTTTGCTGCTTCCACTGAGCGAGCGGCAGTACCTCGTCATAAAATGCGTCCGCGGTAATGATCAGGTAATCCGCGCCATTGGTGTCGGTCTGGTGGTGATGAATATATTGAATGTCGTGAGATACGGGATTGTCAACAAAGCTGGAAACCAGTGCGTCGTAAAATGGCGAGGCCAGCCTGCTGTCGACCTTGGGCAGGTCGATTCCGTCGCGTCCGCTGAAGTCGATGGTGAAGCTGAATTCGGCCACCACCTGGACATGGCCGGTCGCAGGATCGTAGATGAGTGGTGAAATTTCGGTTCCAATGATTTCATAGCCGCGTATGGTGAATGGTTCGAGAAGCCGGCATGTCGCTTCACCCTGTGTCTGGCCGGAGTAATACTGCATGTCCATTTTCAACTCGAGGTCACCTTCATACGATTCCGAGTGTCCGGGTTGAAGCGGCATGATTGTGAATTGATCGCCGAGGTCCATTACCAGCGTGGGCGTGATTGACCAACTGACATCGACATTTTCAGGTACGATGAAGAAATTATTGATGGTAGGCAGTTGAGCCTGGCCGACGTTACCACTGAACATTTCCCCGGGCATTTCGAACAGATTGAAGTTTACGCCGTCGACCTGCTGTTCGGTATGCATCAGACCAGGTATAAAGACAGTGCCAGCGATCTGTTGCGCATTCTGCTGCTGTATATCGATTTGCGGCATTTCGGGTTTCAAACCGTTTAAGGTATTGAAATCCCACCAGGAATCATGCCATTCATCCCCGTTGTTTGAAGGGCGTTGGTAAACCTGAACCATATGCGGTTCGATGACCCAGTCATAATCCGTCTGCCCGAGAATCGTAGCGTCAAGTAGAATGCGGTTTTCAAGCGGTTCGAACATAACGCCGTGTCCGCTATGATCGACAAGATCCGCTTTGCAGGACATTCTGACGGATCGGATACGGGCACATAAACCGCGCAGAACACTACCGACCGAGGCAACCTGTGATTTCATGAATAGTCCCCTTAAGATGCGGCACGTCCATACTCCATATTAACGACGTAAACCGACACGAATTTTAACCCATCCCTCGCTGAAGCTTACGGTTATAGAAAACAAAACAATTGTTTTCCCGTTGAACCCTTCGTCATCAATCAACTTTATACGTTATCAGAAAAAGTTTCTGGTTCAATAGTCAAATTTTATTCTGGAACAAAAAAAAGTAAAAAAATGAAAGCATTTGAAGGAAAGTGCTGGAGGATTGATTATAAGATTTGAAAAGATGGTAGTTAACATATCCCAATTCATCGACGAGAATATGATTGAAGATTGAAACGGAATAAGCAATATATACAACAGTGAGATGGCTTGTACGGCAGTGAAATGTCAGCCGATACCGTCAAACATTTTCAACTGGTATCTTTCGAGGTCGAGTTTATTTACCGGCCGGTCGGGTGCGATCCGGTATTCGCCGCTCCAGCAGGCGGTGCAGTAGTTTTCGCGAGGGCAGCCCATGCAATTCAACAGTCCTTCGAGTGACAGGTAATGGAGGCTGTCGACGCCGATGAACTGGCGTATTTCGTCGACGCTGCGGTCCTTGGCGACGAGTTCACTGGGATCGGGGAAGTCGATACCGAAATAGCATGCGTGTCTGATGGGAGGGCATGAGATTCGCAGGTGGATTTCCTTCGCTCCGGCGCGTCTGAGGGCCTGCATTTTACCTCGCGTTGTGGTACCTCGAACGATCGAATCGTCGACAACGATGATCCGCTTATCACTGATGACATCAGAAACGGCATTGAGCTTCAGTTGTACGGCATAATCCCTTTGTGTCTGGGACGGCTGGATGAACGTCCGGCCGACGTAGCGGTTCGGAACGATTCCTTCGCGGAACGGAATGCCGCTTGCCCGGCTGTACCCAAGTGCAGCGGACCGGCCTGAATCGGGCATGGGAATGACATAGTCGGCATCGACAGGTGATTCCCCGGCCAAAGCTTCACCGAGCTTTTCACGTACGATCTGGACCGTTTCGCCGAAAACCTTCGATGAGGGATTGGCGAAGTAGACGTGTTCGAAGATGCAGTGTGCGGGTTGCTGCGGTTCGGCAAACTGTCGGGAAGTGACCCCATTGTCTGAGAGAGTGACAATCTCTCCTGGAGCGACTTCCCGGATATACTTCGCGCCGATGGCATCGAACGCTACGGTTTCACTGGCGACACAAGGTTGGCCGGCAGGCAACTCGCCGAGTACCAGTGGTCGCCAGCCCCAGGGGTCCCGTACCGCCTTGATCCGATCGGGGAAGAGAAACACGAGTGAATAGGCACCCTGTAGGTGTTTGAGTGATTCGGCGAGCGGATCGTCTTTCGACAGGTAATGTGAAGCCAGCAGGACGAGGATTACCTCACTATCCGTTGACGACTGGAACATGTGTCCGCGTTCTTCGTAAGCTCGTCGGAGCAGGTCCGCGTTGATGAGGTTGCCGTTATGGCCGAGGGCGACCTGTCCGCCGACGTATTCGCGCAGGAGAGGCTGGGCATTGCAGGATCTGCTGGAGCCGGTTGTCGAGTAACGATTATGACCGATAGCTGCGTGACCTTTCAGATTTTTCAGGATGTGTTCATTAAAGACTTCTGAGACCAGTCCCATGCCGACGTGAGAATGCATCACGCCATCGTCGATCACGACGATACCAGCGGATTCCTGGCCGCGGTGCTGCTGTGCATATAAGGCTGTATAGGTCAGATGTGCACTATCAGGCGACCCCCAAACCCCGAAAACACCGCACTTATGCTTGACATCGGTTTTCATGTAACTGGTAGGCCTTGTGGATAAAACACAAAATTAACGAACCCGCCCCGGCAGGTCAAGCACATGTCCCCGCGGGGAGAGGGGAATCTGAGTAACAGGTATGAAATGAGTTTAGAAACGACGTCCATGCTCGAGGAAATGAAGTTCCAGGTAACGTGCGACATAGTCGAATATGCTGAGTGCTTCGGGGATATCCGGGTTGCCAGTGAATCCATGAGGCTCGAACCGCATACCTTTATATCGTCTGACGACTTCTTCGATCGGCAGGCCGTACTGGATTGCCAGAGAAATGGCCTGGCTGAAGCCCTGAACGAGTCCGGAGAGGGTTGAACCTTCCTTAGCCATTTTGATGAAGATTTCCCCCGGCTGGCCGTAGTCGAACAGTCCGATGGTGAGGTAGCCCTCATGCCCCATGATCTGGAACTTGTGGGTGATGGAGTGACGCACTCTTGGGAGTGATTCTCGTTGTGCAACCATCCGTGATGAACCTCTTACTGAATCAACTTGACCGTAATTGATTGCCATAAGACGAACTAACACATCCGACAGAAGTGCCTCCAGCACGCGTCAACTGAAATGTCCATGTACCTGATTATGATTCCGGTATCAGTTGCCGTTATGATTATCGGTCGACAGGTATCGATAACTGTAAAAAGGCATTATGCCCGAACGAGCTCTGAACATACCGGATCGGAACAGTGTGAAGCGTATCAGGCGTCAGTTGCTGGCCTGGTACGATCGAAAAGCACGTGATCTACCCTGGCGTAAGAAGCGTCCTGTGAGTGCGGATCCATATCATGTGCTTGTGAGCGAGGCGATGTTGCAGCAGACCCAGGTTGCCACGGTGGTACCGTATTTTGAGCGTTTTATCAATCGATATCCGACGGTAGCGTCGTTGGCGGCTGCCGATGAGCAGTCGGTATTAACGGCTTGGCAGGGATTGGGTTATTACCGTCGGGCATTGAATCTTCATAGAGCGTCACGAGTGATTGTGAGTGAATACGGTGGGAATCTGCCGGATGATTTTGATGCGATCCGCGGCCTTCCCGGTGTGGGCCGTTATACAGCGGGAGCTATTTCATCAATTGTGTTCAACCAGTCTCGGCCGATTCTGGATGGAAATGTCACGCGAGTTCTTTCGCGGTTATTTGAAGTGGAAGAGCCGGTGACAGATAAACGCGTGCAGGCGTATCTTTGGGAGCTGGCGGGTGTGCTGGTGCCGAGCTCTCGAGGTCGGCCGGGTGATTTCAATCAGGCGATGATGGAGCTGGGTGCGCTGGTCTGTACGAAGTCATCGCCAGTGTGTGTGTCTTGTCCGCTGGCGGGAATCTGTCAGGGTCGGGTATCGGGCAAGGTAGAGTTGTTGCCGGTACGTTCCGCGGGACGATCGCCGCGAGTTGTTCATCATTACGCAGTTGCGGCGGAGTCTGGTGAGCGGTTTCTGTTCCATCGCCGTTCTGATGTGGGATTGTGGGCGGGTATGTGGGAACTGCCGACGTATGAAGAGAATGATCGCGGCTGCGGTAGTGGTGTGTTGGATAAATGGCTTGACGGGCTTAAGTTGAAACGGATCGGTCCCATGTCGGCACGTGTTTCATTCAGGCATCAGACGACGCATCGTACGATCGTGTTTAATCTGTTACATGTCCCAGTCCGCCGCGCTTTTGTTAATACGCGTGATCGACAGTGGAGGAAGCTTGATGACCTTTCGGACTTGCCGCTGTCGAATCCACAGCGTCGGATGGTGGCGTATCTGAAGGAGAATGATATTGATTGCTGCGATTGAGGCGCGAGAACGGATGAAGCGATTGCTCGGCGTAGTGCTTCGGCCGGTGCCGCTGTCCTTTCGTATGAAACAGTGGCTGGTACGCAGGCAGCGTCGGTTTGCATTTATACTTGATTTCAGTCGCGATTGTGAAGTGACGATCGATTATTACGCGGGTGATCTGACGGTTCGGATAGATCCTCGCAATATGATTGAATGTGAGATGTTGAGCGGCCGGTACGATCCGTGTGCTACCCGTGTGATCGAGCGGTATGTGAATCCCGGTGATTGTGCAATTGATATCGGCGCGAACGTCGGTGCGTTGACATTGCTGATGGCAAGGCGAGTGTCGTGTGGGGGGAGTGGTGTGTGTGTGGGTGATGGTGGGTGTGTGCTCGCCTTCGAGCCCGGCCCGCCGATCCATGCGAGATTGGAGCGTAATATCCAGTTGAACCCGTCGATCAGGGATTGCGTCCGGTTGTTCCCGGTAGGTTTATCCGACATGCGGGGCGTTTTGCACTGGCGTGAGGATACGGGTAATCGTGGCAACGGCAGTCTGATGAATGAAAGCGGCGTTGATGTCGAGGTTGATACGTTGGATCATGTGCTGTCGGAGTCGGGTGTAAGGGCGGTGAGTTTCATCAAGATCGACGTGGAGGGAATGGAGCTGGATGTCCTTCGCGGGGCGGTGGAGACACTGAAGCGTGCGAGGCCGGTGGTATATTTCGAGACACTATCACCATTTCGAAACCGCCGGGGGTATGATGCGTTTGCTGCCATCCAGAAACTGTTCGCCGACCTGGATTACGGGCTTTACGATATGACATCTTCGAGTCGGCTGGTGCGGGTGACGTCGGATACGTTGCCTGCGAATACGCTAGCTCTACCGATTGCCGGTTGAAGCGGGGGGGTGAAGTGGGTGGGGGTGTTACGTTGTGAGGTTGGCATTACGTTTGAGTTGTCCGCAAGCTGCGCTGATATCGTTTCCGCGGCTAGCTCGCAGGTGAACGTTGACGCCGCCGCGTCGCAGCAGGTCGATGAACTGTTGGATGCGATTGTCAGGTGGGCATTGGTAGGGCAGTTCGGGAACCGGGTTATAGCGGATCAGGTTGACGTTGCACCGCAGTTTTCTTGTGAGCTCGACGAGCAGTCTGGCGTGTGTGGGCAGATCGTTGACGGAATCGAGCAGGATATATTCGAGTGTAATTTCGCGGCCGGTTTGATCGAAGTAGTAGCGTGCGGCGTCGATGATTTCATCGATGAGCAGGTATTGCGCCCAGGGTATGAGTTCGCGTCGCAGTTCATCATTTGGAGCGTGCAGGCTGATGGCGAGAGTGACGGGCAGGTCGATTCCGGCGAGTTTACGTATCTGTTTCGGTAGTCCGACGGTGCTAATGGTGATCTTTCTGGCGGAGATGTTGAACGACCATGGCGCGTTCATGATTCGGACGGCGTGGATGAGTTGATCGAAGTTGGCGAGCGGCTCGCCGATGCCCATGAAAACGACGTTGGAGATGCGATGGATTTGGGTGCGGCGGTTGAGATGCCAGAGTTGTTCGAGCATTTGGCCTGCGGAGAGGTTGCCTGCGAGTCCGTTGAGTCCAGAGGCGCAGAACCGGCATCCGACGGGGCAGCCGATCTGAGAGGATAGGCATGCGGTGCGGCGTGAAGCGTCACTGTTGGCGGGGATCATGACACATTCGCTTTGATCGCCGGGTATGTCGGACCAGCGAAGGAGGAGTTTGTGCGTGCCGTCGGAGGATACCTGGTGTTCGGCTACGTTGCCGCGTGTGGTGATGATACGGTCGGCCAGTATAGTTCGGTCGGATTTTGAGAGGTTGGTCATGTGCCGGGGTTTTTCGATCAAATGTTTGTAGAGCCAGTCCATGACCTGCCCGGCGCGGAAGGCGGGTAAATTCCACTGTGTGACGAGTTCGGCCAGCTCATCGAGAGTCAGGTTGAAGAGGTAGTGTGGTTGGGTCATGTCAGCAACTGTATCACTGTATTATAGGTTGCGTATAGTTTTGTGTGTGGGGTTGATTCGAGGGGGGGATTTCAAGGTTATAGAAGTTGTTTATAAGGTTGAAGATTTTTAAGGTTGGGGGAGGCGTGAAGTGGCTTGGGGCTTGAGGCTTGAGGCTTGGGGTGGAGAACCATGAAGCAAGGGAGGGGGAAGTTCAAGGTTCAAAATT
>CAYRND010000167.1:0-7465 GCA_964425365.1 uncultured Phycisphaeraceae bacterium | reverse complement strand
GGGCTTTAGCCTTGGGTGTTGACTTGCGGGCCTTGGCCTTGGTGGTTGACTTACGGGCTTTAGCCTTGGGTGTTGACTTGCGGGCCTTGGCCTTGGTGGTTGACTTACGGGCTTTAGCCTTGGGTGTTGACTTGCGGGCCTTGGCCTTGGTGGTTGACTTACGGGCTTTAGCCTTGGGTGTTGACTTGCGGGCCTTGGCCTTGGTGGTTGACTTACGAGCCCTTGACTTACTGGCGGTCTTGCGGGCTTTCACCGTACTGCTGCCGCGACGGGTTGATTTCGACGTGGAACGCCGCGGACTGCTACTGGTTCTAGCCATTACGATCTCCTTGCGAACGGGGTCATCGGATTCAGCTCGGTACCCGCCGTACCCCCTGTATACGCACGGGTATGCATACATTTGGCCAATGTATCGGCATTCGGATATAGATGATTTAATACGTCATCACAATTTTTTACTAACTTGAGAGAATTTATACTGAACAACACTCACTGCTTATCATTTCAGAGGTTGTGGGTGGTTGTGGTCGGGCGGAAAAAAAAGGGAATTTCCCGCGTATTTTTTTTATAAAACTGGTTATTGCCCTCAAAATCAACCGAAGATAGTGTTAAGATGCGGTATGAATCCCCTGCACGTTGACGATGATGTGCATTCAGGAAGCCCCTGGAACTCAGCGAACTGGAGAAAAACAGTCATGGTTACCCAGACCGATGTTGACCATCTCCAAGCAGAGCTTGAGCAATTGCGCGAGCTGGTATTCAGTGACAAAGCGAGTGTTGAAAATCGCGTCGAGCATGTGATTGCCAAGGCCGACCAGATGCGTCAGGACGCCCAAGGCAGTAACTTTGAGCCGGCGATCGAAAGTGTTTTGTCGCTGCTGCAATGCTTTCAGAGCGGTATCAAAGCACAGGCCGAGTTGAACCGATACCGCCAGGGCGTCGCCTGAGCTTCGCCTCCCGGTATATGAGCATCTTCAACCACCCGGCGGAGATCGGGCTGCTGTGTACGAGCAAGCACCTGTTAACAGCTTGCTAACCGCCATTCGGTACGTGATCATGGCTGACAGAAGGCCGACATACAGCGACAGCTACTTCGGCAAGCACACCGGAAACCTGAGTGACCGATACATGTGGCTATGGATAAACCAGCGTCTCCATGTGCAGCAAGGTAGCGAACACGGTAAAGATCTCAACTGGGCCGGCCAGGACGTCGAGACCTGTTACCGCGGCTGGTTCGATCCGACCATGCAGGAAATGTTCGTTGTCAGTCCGCGCGCGGCTGGCAGTCAGTACACCACGACACTTCGCGGCATCCCACGCATTCTCGATCGCGCTCTGCGTCGACGTTTCGGCGACGAGTTCAAGTATCGACTTTTCTGAACAACCGTGGCCGGGATACCGGGCAAGGTCAGTGCGATCATCAAGTACTATCCATAACATGGCAGGCGGAGACACGGAAACCGCAACACCGGTCATATCAATTTGCAAGAGCAGGCCGTGATAACATCAAGCCTGAACTTCGAACACCTCTTGATTTCGGCAGCCGCTGTCGATGGTTGTCGTTGTACTGATATCGCTATGAAAAACCGGAGCAACGGGGTGGCAATGTGGTTTTAGGCCGTGTATTGTCGAGTATGCAGTTGGCTTAGTGGTTTCTTGTACCTGATCCACAAGCATCAAGTTTTTCAAATCTCATGCCTTCGGCGAGAACATGTGAGCATGTGACAATGATCCGTCCTGAAGCCACAAGCCTCATGCGCCAAGTCGTCTCATTGATCGGCAAGATTCAGCACAGATTGCTGTCCGTGCCACCAAAGTGTCGAGTGTCAGGATGCATGACGGACGATAGCGGCGATCATAACACGTTTGAGTTTTGTATTGTAATTGATTTTCGTTGCGTCGTGGCCGATGAATATCATGATGACCCGGCAGCCGCATGCCTAAAATTTGTAACAGATTGAATGATTTTCGTAAATCGAGTGATTGACGGGGCATACAATCGCGGGCAGGTGAGGAGAAATGGTTCCGCTGAAGGCATATGGCATATTGTCTGGAAGGAGTCTGCGAGCATGATCACATCGAATTGTCTGCTACAATCGGCGTTTCGGGTCTGGATAATGTTATTGGTTACGGGATTGACAATGAGTATGGTTCAAATGACACAAGCGGTGACGTACAGCCTGCCGGACCACGAGCGTGAGGTGGTGAATATCAATCCTGACTGGCGTTTTTATAAAGGAGACGTCGGGGGTGCGGAGTCGACGGGATATAACGACAGCGGCTGGCCGGTGATTGCATTGCCGCATACATGGAACAGTCTTGATGGCCAGGACGGTGCGAATGACTACTACCGCGGGACGGGTTGGTATCGCAAGCATCTGTTTATCGACAGTGCCTATTCGGGCAAGAAGATTTTCATCCGGTTCGGTGCGGCGAACACGATGGCGGACGTGTGGGTGAACGGCCATCACATGGGTCATCACCGCGGGGGTTATTCGGCGTTCATCTACGATATCACTTCGCGGGTGAATTTCGGGAACGATAATGTGATCGCTGTGAAGGTGAATAATGCGTTTACGACTGAAGTACCGCCGGACTCGGCGGACTTCACATTCTTCGGCGGTATTTATCGTGATGTGAATATGCTGGTGACGGACCCGGTACATATCAATCCGACGGACCTGGCATCGCCTGGGGTATATATCAAGCAGACGAACGTAAGCAGCAGCTCGGCAAACGTCGAGGTACGAACGCTGCTTCGGAATGATACGGGCTCGTCGCGTACTGTCACGGTTCGCAGTGTAATTACCGAATCGAACGGTACGATTGTGGATACGCTGACAAGCAACATCAGTATCGGCGCGAATTCGGGCCAGGACGTGGTTCAGAGTACGACGATATCGAACCCGCGGCTGTGGAACGGCCTGTCGGATCCGTATTTGTATAAGGTACACGTTGAAGTGGCCGAAGGCCCGGTGGTGAAGGACCTTGTCACGCAGCCGCTGGGTCTGAGGTATTTTTCGATCGATCCGAATACGGGTTTTTCGCTGAACGGCCAGTATCTCGATTTGCGTGGAGTGAACAAGCACCAGGACCGGCAGAACAAGGGTAATACGGTCAGCCGGGAGGACCAGGAGGAGGATAACGATCTGATGCTGGAGATGGGGTGCACGATGGTACGTTTCGCGCACTACCAGCACCGTGATTATACGTATCAGCTTTGTGACGAGACCGGCCTGGTCGCGTGGGCCGAGATTCCGATGGTGAATAAGATACACGACAATACAGCGTTTTATGACAATGCGAAACAGCAGATGCGAGAGTTGATCCGACAGAACTACAATCATCCGTCGATCATCTTCTGGGGGCTGTTCAACGAGATCACGATGTACTCGGGTCCGGACCCGACCTCTCTGGTCGAGCAGCTCGAGCAGGTGGCCAAGCAGGAAGATGACACGCGTCTGACGACCGGCGCGACGAACCCGAACGATACGCATCCGACGAGCTGGGTGCCGGATACGATCGCCTACAACCGATATTACGGCTGGTACGATGACAACATCGGTGGATTCCAGAACTGGTGCGACAGTTTTCACGCTGCGTATCCGAACGTGCCGATCGGTGTGAGTGAATACGGCGCCGGTTCGAGTATATATCAACACCAGGAGAATCCGCCCCGGCCGTCACCTTGGGGTAACTGGCATCCGGAAGAGTATCAGAACTATTATCATGAGACATACTGGATTGCGATGAAGAGCCGCCCGTTTCTGTGGTGCAAGCTGATCTGGAACGGTTTCGACTTTGCGGCGGACCATCGTGCGGAGGGCGATGCGCTCGGCCGGAACGACAAGGGGATGATCACGTACGACCGGAAGGTGAAGAAGGACTGTTTCTACTGGTACAAGGCGAACTGGTCGAGCGAGCCGGTGGTTTATATTACGAGCCGCCGGTTCACACCCCGGCCGTCTCAGACGGTGGAGGTGAAGGTATATTCGAACTGTGACAGCGTCGAGCTGTTTGTGAACAACCAGTCGTGTGGCAGTCGCTCGGGATCGGATCGTATCTTCAAGTGGACGGGTATGGGTTTGCAGGACGGCTGGAACCAGATCAAGGCGATTGGCAGCCGTGGCGGCCAGACGTATGTGGATGTATGTTACTGGCAGTACGGTACGAGTACGAGCAAGCCGGGGTATCTACCGAATGTGGTGATCACGCAGCCGTCGCCGGGTGAGACACTGAACGCGGGTTCCGTGGTGTCGGTCACTGCGGATGCGAGTGACGACGGCGGTGTAAATGAAGTTCGGTTCTATGCGAACCTTGAGCTCGTGGGCACGGATACGAGTTCATCAGGCGGCTGGTCGATCAACTGGCTGCCGGAGAGCCGAGGCGGATATGAGTTAGTCGCGGAGGTTGTGGACAATAACCAGAACCCGTGGAAGAGCGAGCCGGTGTACGTGGTGATAGGCGGAAGCGACACGATCATGGTGAACTTCCAGCCTGACGGATCGCCGCTGCCGCCTGATTATCTGAAGGACAGCGGTTTACCGTACGGCAATCGCGGCAATGGTTACACGTATGGTTGGAACAGTACGAACGAGAACGCTCGAGATCGGAACCGAGAGGCGGATCAGCGGATTGATACTTTGAATCATTTCTATGATTTCACATGGGAGCTGGAGCTGCCTGCGGGTACGTACAATGTGTATACGATGATGGGCGACCCGGACCACACGGACAGCCGGCATAATTTGAAGCTGGAGGAAGGTCATTTCATTGACCAGGACCGTGAGGATCATCTTGACATTTACAGTGCCCCGGTGCATGTTCATGATGGGCGTCTGACGGTCAGTAAAGGCCGGGATGCGGTGAATGCGAAGATCAACTGTATTGTAGTTGATCCGTTGAGCGTGGATTTGCCGGCCGCGCCGTCGGATTTATCGGCTACCCTGGTTGCGGGCCCGTCGATCGAGCTGACGTGGCAGGACAACAGCGACGACGAGGACGGTTTCATCATACAGCGTCGGCCGTGGATGGGTGTGGATCAGTGGGGTACGGTCGATATGTTGCTGTCGCATGGTTCGACGGGATTGATGCAGTACACGGATACGGCGGGATTGTATGGCGTGATCGAGTACCGTTATCGCGGGGGTGCGTTCAGGTAGGTCGGTGAGCGGAGTTGCCGGACCTGCGGGATTGGTTGGGGGATTGGTGGTATATTTTGTGGAAGGTGTGGTTGAAGTGGCTGGAGTCGGTGAAGCCGAATTGGTGAGCGATGGTTTTGATGGGCAGGTCGGTCTGTAAGAGTTGATCGGCGGCCTCGCTGAGACGGTGTCTGAGTTCGAACTGTGCGAAGGTAATGCCCATGAGTTTCGTGAAGAGTCGGTCGAAATGGCTTCGTGACATCTTTGCCATGCGAGCGGCATCTTCAGCGGGTACGGGATGGTTGCATTGTAGGACGTACTCGATCACGTTGCTGATTCGATTGGTGGCGGTCGGGCCTGGTTGCCGGGTGTATTCTTTAGGCCGCCAGTTACGTCTGATGACAAGGATAGCTTCGATCAACAGCAGTCTGAGTCGGATAAGGTAGTCATCGAGATCCTGTCGGCAATGGACATCTGCTGCGCGTCTGGATAATTCGAGTAGTTTTCGTTTTGTTTCCTGGTCAGCTTGAGGTCTGTCAGTTGTGGGAGTAGTGAACGGCAGGCAGAGGTTGACATGTGTGCATTCATGGAACCGTGCTGCCATGAGCAGTTGCGGCATGACGGCGAATACGACGAGTTCGCAGGGGGCCTGTGTGATATGCCCTGCATGTGGCTGCCACATATTGCAGAGCCATATATCGCCTGGCCCGAGTCTGATTTTGTGGTCGTGGTATTGCCGTATGATTCTGCCTTTTCGTACGATGCCGAGTTCGCATTCGTAGTGCATATCGAACGGCAGTTTTTCACGGCGGTTGTAAGTTCTGCACCAGAGTCGTATCGGCCGATCTTGGTTGATACCGAGTTTGAGATGTTCGGGTGCATATCGATCCATATGATCAGATTATACAACACGTGTCTGCATAAATACAAGACATTTCATCTTAAGTCATATTTTATGGTGATACAATGATGGATGTTGAATGGCAGCTATTATGGACCATGTGAAATCGGCCGGTTCTATCACGGGCAAGTGAAGTTTGCCCCTGCCACCCGGGATGAGTATGTCGAGGGATAAATGAGCGACATTGTACAAGGAGTAATCAGATGCGGATAGTGATAATCGGAGCGGGCAGCCGGTCATTCGGTGCGGTAAGTATTCGAGATCTTCTATTAAGCGAGGTTCTGAGCCGGCGTGATGATATCGAGCTAGTGCTGATGGACATATCGTCGGAGCCTCTGGCTGTGATGGAAGGATATGCGAAGTGGTTGAAGGAGAAGCTCGGCCGTGCGATCCGGATCATTTCGACGACGGATTTAGATGAGTCACTGCGAGGTGCGGATTATGTGATCTGCGCGATCGAGGTAAAGCGGTGGCATTACTGGGTTCAGGACTTTCACGTACCGCGGTTATACGGATCCAACCAGCCATTTGGGGAGAACGGCGGCATCGGTGGGATTTTCCATGCTCTCAGGAACATTCCGCCGATGGTTCACATAGCGAGGCGTATGGAGATTTTATGTCCGGATTGTCTGTTATTGAATTTCACGAATCCTGAGCACAAGTTATGTGAGGCTGTATCGCGTCTTACGTCGATTAAATCGATTGGGTTATGTCATGGTGTATTCGGTGGATTGGAGCAATTATCCTGGCTTCTGGATGTTCCTCAGTCTGATCTCGATGCCCAGGCATGCGGGATCAATCATTTCACCTTTTTTCAGGTGATAAGGGATAAGCGAACGGGAGAGGATCTGTATCCGAAGTTACGTGAAGTGGAGCGTCTGGGGAACTGGCACACTCAATGGCATCGTATTGGTATGGGTCGGATATTATTCCGTCGTTTCGGCCTATGGCCATCGCCGTCGTCTAATCATTACGGAGAGTATATCCGTTGGTCTGAGGAGTTTGTGCCGTGTGAGTTGCAGTATTTTTACGATCCCGCTGATGGTCATCCATGGGAGACGGGAGAGCTACCTGCGTTTATATATGAGATGACGGGAAAGGAGAACGAATCGCCGTGGGAAAAGGAGTCGGATAAGCCGTGTTCCCTTGAGGAAGAGAAGCTTGAGAAGTCATACGAGCTAACGGCCCCGATCATCGAGTCGATCAGTTGTGGTGAATCACGATATTTAGAAGCGGTCAATGTAGTGAATCGCGGTCTGATACCGAATCTACCCGATGATTTAGTGGTCGAGGTCCCTGCCGATGCTGATATCAGCGGTGTGAATCCGAGGCAGATGTCTGCCATGCCGGAGGCGATAGCAGCGTTCATTCGGTAAGCGTCCGGCCAACCCATCTTCCCACAAGCCCGGCAGGCGCAATAATG
>CAYRND010000166.1:0-7504 GCA_964425365.1 uncultured Phycisphaeraceae bacterium | reverse complement strand
GGAAGTTGCCGGTGATCTGTACGGTTGCGGATTCGATATTGGTATCATCCGGATCGGTGACGGTGATGGCGGCGGTGATACTGGTAGCGGCGGCGTCTTCCGTATAGTTCAGTGCGGAGGCCTCAAGATTCGCGAGGGTCGAGGCGTCGTTCTCGGCGGTGATGGCGATATCTCGCGTAACGCTGCTCGAATCCACATCACCGTCATTGATGATGAACGTGACCGTCCGTGTCGAAGTGGTCGGATTATCCGAACCGTTGGTATAACTTACGTTACGTAATGCAGCCTGGTAGTTCGCCAGCGAGTCGCTGCCTGTGAGTGTGAGCAGGCCGGTGGTGGCGTTCCATGTGGCGGTGATATTCGCTGTATTGGTAAATGAAAGCGTATCCTCGCTGTTCTGGTAATTGCCGGTGATCTGAACGGTGGCGGACTCGATATTGGTATCATCCGCGTCGGTAATGGTAACGGCGTCGGTCACATCCACCGCGCCGTCGTTTTCCGTATACGCCAGGGCCGTACCTTCCATGTTCGACATGGTCGGAATATCGTTTACCGAGATATTGATCGTATCGGTATCGGTTTTGATTTCGCGGTAGGTCAGCACAAGCTGCGGCGGCGTGGTCCCGTTTTCGCTGTGGAACTTGTGGTCGTTGCCGGTTTCCGTAGCCACCAGAGCAAAGCCGTAGGTGGCATCACCATCGAAATGCGTTTCATCCAAGGTGATTTCGAGTGTTTCTTCGTTGGTCGTCAGGCCATCGGTATAACTGCCCAGTGCGACGGCGCCGTTAGTCGGTCTGGTATTCCATGTGACAGTCGCTTCATTCCAGGCGCTGGTAATTTCACGAACATCGAAGTTCGCATCCGATTCACTTGAACCGGTGCGTTCGGTCACCTTGAGTGTCGCCCCGGTTACCTTGCGGTTCGTATAACCGCTCAGAGTGAAATCAAGATAGGAAATGCGAGTTCTTCCGGTGCTTTCAACACCAAGATCAGTATTTCCGTCATAATTCGATGCAGCACTACTTGAATCCACCCACGAATCCTGGGCCGTACTGAGGGTATCGGTAAGTTCCGGCCCGGTATTACCCTGGTCGTTTGTGACGATCTCGATCGACGCTGCGCCGTTGAATCCGGCCGTCGGGGTGAATTCGAGTCCGTCAAGGGCGCTGTTGATATTTGCAATGGTACCGGTGAATGTCATCATCGCATCGGCCGTGCCGTCCCCGGCCGAGAATGTCAGCCCTACCGTCTGTGCCAGAGTGATCGTGCCGTTCGTACCCGACAGGGTCACCTGGATTTCTTCCGTACCCGCGTCGTCGTCCCCGACGGTGATCTGGTTACCGCTGCCCGACGAGAATGTGAGAACCTGGTCCTGGTTCGTCGTCTGGGCGCCCGGTACGGTATTGACCGGCGAGATATTGATCGATGTGACATTGATATCGCGTGTGGTGGTGTTCGAATCATCGTCACCGTCGTTCACCTTGAACGTAACGGTCCGCGTGGAGGTGCTCGGATCGTTCGCCGTGTTGTTATATCCCACATTCCGCAGTGCCGCCTGGTAATTCGCCAGTGTGTCACTGCCGGTCATGGTCAGCAGCCCCGTCGTTGCATTCCACGTCGCGGTGATATTGGCAGTATTGGTAAACGACAGGACATCTTCGCTGTTCTGGAAGTTGCCGGTGATCTGGACGGTGGCGGACTCGATATTGGTATCATCCACATCCGTGACAGTGATCGAGCTGGTAATATCCGTTGCGCCGTTGCCTTCGGTCCAGTCCAGGGCCGAAGCTTCGATATTCGCCAGGGTTGATATATCATTAACTGAATTCACTGAAATATCACGCGTGGTCGTGTTCGAGTCGGTGCTGTTGTTATTGACCTTGAACGTGACGGTTCGTGTAGAGGTATTGGGCGGATCGTCGCTGTTGGTATAGGTCACATTCCGCAAGGCGGCCTGATAGTTCGCGGTGGAATCGATGCCCGTGAGTGTCAGCAGGCCGGTGGTGGCGTTCCACGTTGCGGTGATATTGGCGGTATTCGTGAACGAAAGTGTATCCTCGCTGTTCTGGTAATTGCTGGTGATCTGAACCGTAGCGCTTTCGATATAGCTGTCATCCGGATCGCTTACAGTGATACTGCTGGATACGCTCACGGCCCCGTCGCCGTCGGTATAAGACAATGCCGACGCCTCGACGTTCGCCAGAGTCGACGCGTCATCGGAGGTAGTGATATCAATAGTTCGCGTACCCGTGGAGCCCGCATCCGATCCGCCGCCTGCGTCTTCCAGCGTATACGTCACTGTTCGCTGGGAGGTGGACGGATTATCGGAGGTATTGCGGAACGATATGGCACGCACCACGGCCTGGACGTCGCTATCGGCGGCGTTGCCGTTGAACGTGATGATCATGGTCGTCCCGCCGGTCACCGTTGTGAAGTTCGCCGTACCCACTGCGGTACCGCTGACACTGATCGTCGTACCGGCCAGCGTGACCCCGCCGGTTTCCTTGATCGACAGCTCATCGCTTGTTGACGCATTGCCGGTGATCTGGATTTCAAGCTCGCCGCCGTTCCAGTCATCCTGCGAATCCGAGACCGTCGCGCTGCTGTCGATCTGGGCTGCTGCGTCACCTTCGGTATAGTCGAGCGAACCGCCCGAGATCGTGAGGTCCGGCGGCGTGCCGATCTGTACGTTATCAAACGTCGCCGTGCAGAGTGTACCGTCGTTATGCGACGTCACTGCCATGCCGACAAACACGGTGCCGGTCATGGTGATCGACTGCGTCGAGCCCTGTTGCGTCCAGCTTGTTCCGTTGGTCGATCGATACCCGGCGATCGTGTTCGCGGTACTGTTGTAGACGAGCTTCACCCAGTGCGGTGCGGTAATACCGCCCTGGGCGTTGGAACCCGAACCGGCGCCGTCTGTCAGTCGCTGCTGGAATGTCATGCCGTTGGATGGCGTGATGGCCGCAAATGCATTTTTCGAGTTTGCATTCAGTGAGTCGCGGATCATCACCCCGGCCTTCGCCCAGCCGTCGGTGTTTTCCACACCGGTAACACGTGCAATGATTTCAACGTCGCCCGACAGTTCCTGGTAGACGAAGTGGAACTCGTCCGTCGAGCCCCAGATATCCGCACCGGATGCATCGATACTCCAGCTTCCCCCCGTTTCGTCCGCTGTGCCCGCGGCACCGACGCCTCCGACGTCCGTATTCGACCACGGCGGCGAGGGGATGCCGCTGGTCGTCACGGTGATCGTCTGCGTATCGCAACTGCCGCTGCCGTCCGAGTCGGTGACGGTGAAGGTCACTGTCCTCGAGTTCGTCGACGGATGCGTGCCGGTGTTGTTGTACCCGATGGCGCGTATCACGGCCTGGACGGCGGCGTCATCGGCGTTGCCGTTGAATGTGATGGTCATTTTGCTCGTGCCGGTGACACTGGTCGCATCGGCAGTGCCGACGGTCGTACCGCTTACGAGCACGTCGGTACCGCTGAGCGTTACCGTGCCGACGGTCATGATGGTCAGCACATCCTCGGGGTTCATGCCGCCTTCGGTAAGCTGGACCTCGAGCGTGCCCCCGTTCCAATCTTCGGTGGCGTCGTCCACGGTGGCGGAGCTGTCGATCTGTGCAGCGCCGTCGCCTTCGGTCCAGTCCAGGGCGCTGCCGGGTAGTGTGATTTCGGGATCGACGGTGATGTTCAATGTCATCGTGGCCGACCCGGTGTCGCTGTTGTCGTCGGTGATGGTGAATTTGATACTACGCGCCGTGGTATTCGGCGTGGAGGACGTGTTATCGTAGGCGATTCGTCGGATGAGCGCCTGGGTGATCGCGGGTGTGGCGTTGGCGTTGAGATCGATCTGCAGGTAATCCCCGCCGGCGCCCTGGTGCGTACCGTCGAGCGTGCCGATGGTGGTCCATGACGTACCGCTGGCGGAATACTGGACGTTACTGCCGTTAAGCCGTATTGCACCGGCGCCGAGTGCCTGGCTGAAAATCGTCAGCTCGTCGTTCTCCGTTCCGCCTGAGACGAACTCGATTTTGAGGTTGCCGCCGTTGAAGTTGCTGCTGTCGTCGTCACTGACGGTCGCGTCGCTCTGCATGATTGTTGCGCCGTCACCGGCGGTGTAGGTGATCGAGTCGCCGTTGACGTTACTAATCACCGGGTCGGGGTTACTTACGGTGATCGTGACGGTGCAAATATTGCCGTAGTCGCCGTCGGGGTCTTTGAGTTTGTAGGTGAATGTGTCCGTGCCGGAGTAGTCGGCGTCGGGCGTGTAATCGAACGAGCCGTCGGTGTTGAGTGTGAGTGTGCCGTTCGAGACATCGGTTACCAACTCCACTTCCACCCAGTTATCTTTGTCATCATAATAGGTCGATCCATTGACATAGATGGTATCCGAGTACATCCAGTTCCCGCCGCCGGGATGCTCGATGGTAATCGAGTGTGTACCTGCAGCCAGGCCGGTTTTGGTGTAAATGGTCTGCTGTACCTGGTCGCCACCGTTGTTGAAAGAGCATGTGCTGTCATAAACGCCGTCGATGTAGACCTTGACACCGGAACGGCCATAGGCATGTTTTTCCCCGATCCATGAAACGGATGTGCCGCTGAAGAACCATGTGTAGGTGGAATCGGCGTTATTCGATTCAGTCCAAGTCGAATTGTACCGGTCGGCGTCGCTGCGCCACCCGCTGGTGAGACCGTCAACGTCAAGCAGAACCGGGTTACCGTTCGCGCTCGTATCGTTTGCTGCGACACCCGTGTGATAGCCGATACTGATCGACCCGTCCTTATCGCAGGAATACGCATCCGCCGTGGCAATCGCCGCGCCTATGACGACAGACATGGTCGGCGTATTGGACACGGCGTCATCGCCCGCGACGATTTTGAACGAGACCACTTTTGCGCCTGCCGTGGGCGTGCCGCTGGTGTTACGGAACGTGATATTGCGGATAAGCTGCTGGATTGCCGCGGTGGTGGCGTTAGCGTTGAAGGTGATGACCAGCGGGGTAGAGCCGTCGGTCCCGCCGGCGTACGTGCCGATCGTTGTGCCGGCGTAGCTGACATTGGCGCCTGAAACGCCGATTTCACCGGCGGCGGTACCTTCATTGTTGATTTCGAGCCGGTCGTTCGCCGTGCCGCCGGAGTCGATCGTCACGGTGAGCGTACCGGTGTCGTAATCGGTACTGCCAAGGTCAGTGAGTGTCGCGTCAGCGTCCATGATTGTTGCGGGATCGCTCGCCGTATAGGAAAGCGTGCCGCCGTCCAGGTCGCCGATGGTGAGTGACACGAACTCGACGGTTACAGTCGCCGGGTCGGATGTGTTGCCGTTGCCGTCGTCACAGGTAATGGTAAGTGTTCGCTCACTGTTGTCAGGTGTTCCTGATGTGTTCTGCCAGGTGACTTTCCGCAGTACGGCCTGTGCGATGGTGGGCGTACAGTTTGCGTTGAAGTTGATTTTCAGATCGTTCCCGTCGGCGCCGTCGTCCGTGGAGTCGACCGTGCCGATGGTGGTCCACGCCGTACCGGCCGAGGAATACTGTACGTTCGAGCCGCTGAGGCGAACCGCACCTGTCGACAGCGAATCGCTGGCGATTGTGAGTTGGTCATTGGTTGTGCCGTTGGTGGTCAGTTCGATATCGAGGTATCCGGTATCGAAATCACCGTCGGAGTCGGTAATGGTCGCGTCGCTGTCGATAATAGTTGCCGAGTCGCCGACGGTGTAGCTGAGCGTACCGCCGTCGATACTGCCCAGGACCGGCGCGCCGAGTTCCGTGCCGGAGGTCGAGATATTGTCAGCCTGGAACCCGCCGAAGGTCGATCCGGAGTTGTCGTTATTGCAGAAAGCGCCCACGAATACCGAGCCGGAGAACGTGATTGTCTGACTGTTGTATTGCGTCCAGCTGGTACCATTGCCGGATCTATGCATACTGAGCGTATTGCCGGAACGTACCACTCGTATCCATTCGTTGCCGCCGCGTCCCTGGCTGGGGTCGACCCATGTGTTGTTAGCGTTGGTAGTGGATCGGTATGAACCGTAGGTCCAGTTCATACCATTTGACCACAGAGCCGACATCTGCATAGCGCCGACGTCCAGCGAGTCACGGATGCAGACACCCATCTGCGCACCTGCCGCGCAGCCGCCGTTATGCGTGTTGTAATGCAGTGTGATACTGCAATCGCCGGTCATTTCCTTGTAGACGAAGTAGGTTTCGTCGGTTGAGTCGGCGTTGTCGATGCCGGCGCCTGCGCCGGTGAACGTCCACGTCGTACCGCTGTAGGCCATGGTCCCCGAGGCGGTGGGTGAACCGATATGCGTTTCGGTCCAGCCTGTGGGAATGGCAAGTGTGACTTCCGCCTGTTCGAGTTGTTCCCGGTTGAGTCCGGTCTCCGGTCCCGCGGCCAGTTCGTTTTCGTCGCCCGCGGACGCGGCCTCGAGCAGCCAGTCGCCGCCCGTACCCGTCAGGTCGTCAGACGCGAAGACGTCAGCGCCGGTGACCTTTGCAAGTTTGTCAAGCAGGTTCCGGCCGTCAACGCCTTCGGCCACGTTACAGCCGAAAATGTTGATGTTTGCACCGTCGGCCAGTTTCGTACCGAGTTGGCTCCAGGCCTCGGCCTGGTCGCCGTCCAACATGTCGCTGGTTGTCAGAGAATGTCCGAGTTGAAATGCACCTTCGTCGCCGTGTGACAGGATGGTAAGTGTATCGATCAGTTCGCCGGTCTGGTCTGCAAGCTGCTGTACGTGTTCGAGAATGGCAAGCGGGTCATCCAGTTCGCCGTCGAACTCGATGAGGTGCGTATGTTCTTCGATAGCGCTGCGAAGCGTGTCACTGTCAGCCAGCGAGCTGTCCATGAGGACAACCGCGGAGAACAGCAGTCGCGGTTCGAGCGGCTCGAAGAGCGGCGCATCGTCACGCATAAACCACGGGTGATACTTCAGCATTTCAGCCCACTCCGTACAGAGTTTGTGTTGTTACAGACCCCAGCGACAAATGTTCCGGTCTGCTTCATTCAACGGTTAGCTGTCATGTATCAGCGACACTTACACATACCTGTAATGTTGATATCGGGAGTATCGCCGGAGACCTTAAGCGTCCCGGCGCTTCGGGTTAACCCGTAAAAACAGCGGAGTCTAAATGGCGATATTTCAGGACCTTGGGAATGCCGGCCGGTGTTTTCGGGCGATTGTGAAAATATTTTTCATGCAAGCCGGCGGGGTTCGGAACCCAGGTAAGCTGTACTGATCGGGGGGGGGGATCGTTCAAGGTTGAAGGCGGAGCCGTGACGTGGAGGGAGGTGTAGGATCGGAGCGGATAAATCAAGCTGGCGTAAATGGGGCGTCCGACATTGATTAATGAATTTTGGTGTGTTGTCCGGTTTGCCAGGCCCGAGGTTACCGGCGCGTAAGTGCTTGTCAGAGTCATAGATGCTCATAGATGCGCGCGTGAAATTGCTGTAGGCTCAGGATCAGCAGATATTTAAGTGTCGCTCCATAGATGCGCGGGGA
>CAYRND010000165.1:0-7527 GCA_964425365.1 uncultured Phycisphaeraceae bacterium | reverse complement strand
ATCAGGTCACGACTGAAGCGCACCAGGGGACCTTGATAGCGCTGTAGTGTTAACCCCCCCCCCAACACACACATATATCAACAAACGCACCACCGTCCATTCTAATAACGGATGGCAACCAAATTAAATCCATAAGTGTTTTTGCCGCAATAATGGTCCTGGCATCCCTTGATGCCTCCAAAACAGGTCTTTTATTTGATCCCTGCTGGATTTTTGTTCTTAATGGGCGGGAATGTTCCGCAACAGCCTTGTATTGTCAGATTGTTTTGATTATAGTTTAATAGGTTTGAAATGTGATGAGGGATTATGAGTTTGTGGGGAGTAACCACCTCATAAAACGTCATCTTTGATCAATTTCCAATGTGTTTCACTGAATGTCTCGTATCACATGAAGGGGAGAATGAGCAAATTGAAATGAGAGGTGTGGTGACGGTTTAGTTACCGTTGCATTTTGTCATCAAATGTAAATCGCGCTGTAGGCCCTGCACTCCTGGAGGAAGACCATGTGCACTAAGAATCATTTTCTGTCTGTTGTTGTTCTTGTATCACTTTTGATGGGATTGACGTGTCTGACCAGTTCGACCTCGGCGGTCGGCCCGTTTGGACAAAACGATTTCACAACGACTTACGTGGGCAATACCGCCCCCGGCAGTAGTACGCACGAAGACGGATTTGTCCAGCAACGAATCATCGGGTTTTATACCCATCCTGACGGCACTTCGTTCGCCAGTTGCCGCTGGGAGGAAGGCGGTAGAAACATCGGTATCTACAACGCCAATGGCGATCCGGCCGGTCATGGCGCCAGCATGTTCGGCAAAGGCGGTTTCGGCGTCGTCGCCAGCCAGAATAATATCTACGCTCTCGGGCGAAGAGATATGGGCAGCAGCGACTTCGGCGTTCACAAACTCCAGCGTAACGGAACGCATGAATCCTTCACGACCGTGCGAACCGGAAGCGGCTGGACCGAGCCGCATCTGCGAGGGATTGCCATCGATGAAACCGCTGTCGGCGGTATCAGAAACAATATCTATGTCGCCAATCATCATGAAGGTTACGTGCGCGTATTCGATTTCAACATGAACGTTCAGCGCAATCTGTCGATCACGGATCCCTGGGGGGTCGCCGTTGCCGATGATGGCAATCTCTGGGTTGTTCAACCGTCCTTGAATCGTGCGGCGAAATTCAGTGCGCTGAATGGATCATACATGGGTGCGGAGATCACCGGCCTGATCGATCCGGGGCCGATCGGCGTGTGCAACAATAACAACGTCTGGGTATTTGATCGTGATCCCTCACGCCATCAGTTTCTGATCTTCTCACAGTCAGGCGGCAGCGCGTCCAGTCCCATGGACACCTTCGGTGTTGCCGGCGGCGTGTGGACGGCCACCACGGCCGGTCAGACCGGCACGGCGACCGTGCCCGGCGAGGTGCATCCGCTCAAATTCAACTATGCGACGGGAATCGCTTTCGATTCAAGCAACAATATCTACATCGGCGGTGACGGCGTGCCCATCGAAGGTAACGATGAAGGTTCCGGCGCCTGGATGAGAAAGTTCAATTCAAGCAGGAATCATGTATGGACGAAATACGGCCTCGAGTTCCTCGATGTCTGTGATGCAGACCGCTCAACCGACGCCGTACATCTCTACACGAAGCATGAACATTTCGTAATGGACTGGAATCAGCCTGCCGGCCAAGAGCAGACTTACAAGGGTTACACGCTTGATCCGTTTGCTTATCCGCGTGACTGGCGTAAGTGGTACGGGTGGAAGACCATTGAAGGTCTTGACCCCGATGACTGGGAATACCGGATCACCGGGCAGTTCGATGCCATGGTCCGTATGTTGCCGGATGACCAGGGCGACCTGCACCGGTTCCTTTACGTCGGTGACCAGGACGCCTCGGGCCGTGCGATTTACCGGTTCGAGGAAGGCAGCGAAATCGCCATTCCCTGCGTGACGATCCGCAAGGATTACCCGTATGAAACATACCAGTACGAAGATCCGCCGGGGTCCGGCCAGATGCACTGGGGCTACGTCGCCAAGTGGTATCACTGGCGTGATGAGAACGGCGACGGTCAGGGCGACGGCAAAGTCAACCAGATCGACCTGAGTGAAGTGGAATTTTCCGAAAGCCGCGGCGGTGTCTGGGGCTGGTGGGTCGATCAGAAAGGTAATATCTGGACCGGCGATAAGGATGGCCGGGTATGCGAATACAAGTTCATGGGCATCAACAGTGCCGGTGCCCCGATCTATCCGACGCGTCCGACAAAGGAATGGCCGGCCCCGATCGATTTCGATCCGAACGGCACCACACGCGGCGAAATCGCCCGTATCTGTTACCTGGAAGAAACCGATACCCTTTATCTCGGCGGTTATCCGGTGGGTAAACCGGCCGCTGAAGGTGATTGGGGTGGTCTCGGCCGCGAGATCATCCGGTACGATAACTGGACCTCGGAAAATACCACCAAACGTTACGCGATCGATGACCTGTTCTACGAATTTACAGGTGACGCCGGTACAAGCACGGTCGTAAAGTCAATGGATATGGTCGGTGATATTGTGATCTACGGTTATGTTCACGATCTGGCGCTGCGTGGCTATGACCACGGCAGTAAAAAAGGCCGGCTCGAGGTTTATAATCACCTGACCAAGCAGAAACTCGGTACACTGCTGCCGGATTCGAATATCGGTTATAACAGTTGGATCGAGACGCCGCGGTCGTTCAATGCCGTTTTGCGTGACAGTGGTGAATACCAGGTATACGTGACGGATGAGGCACAGGCCAAGGTCGTGATCTATCGGATGGGTATGTGGTCCAAGCCGGCAGTGCCCGCGGCGCCGACCAGCCTCAGTGCCGTCAATTACCGCGACAAGCAGGCCAACCTGAGCTGGAATGACAATGCCAGCGACGAAAACGGCTTTGTCGTCGAGGCTTCGACCGACGGCGGCAGTACATACAAGTTCATGCAGGGCTGTGGCCAGAATGTGACCAGCGTGAAGGTTCGCGGCCTGACGCCGGCGACAACTTACATGTTCCGCGTTTGTGCAAGAAATACAGGCGGCAAGTCTGCCTACACGAATACAGTTACCATTACAACGGACGGCGAGCTGGAATTGCTTACCGGTACATCGTTCGGCCAGGGCATCCCTTACGGTGATCCGCCCGACCCCGATGCGCCAAACGGGTACAAGGCCGCTTATGACGGCAACCTCGACAGTTATGTCGACCTGATCGACGACTGGGCCAGCGACGGTTATGCCGGTCTTGATCTGGGTGCTTCAAAAGAAATCTGGCGAGTGCGGTTCCTGCAACGGATCAAGCGGCCGGATCGACTGCTCGGCGGTAAGTTCCAGGGCTCGAACACCGGCCCGGATGCCACGGATTATGTCGATCTTCATACGATCACACGTGAGAACCTGATGCCGGTCGACGGCTGGTATTACGTCGATTTCGATTCGACACCTTCTTACCGTTACGTCCGCTACTACAGTGCGCCGGGTGGTTGCTGCAATATTTCAGAGGTTGAGTTCTACACTGAACCGACCGTGGTGACGCCACCCACTGCACCGGAAAATCTCGGCGTAGCAACGGTTTCCGATACCGAACTGCAGGTGACGTGGACGGATATGTCGACGAATGAAACCGGATTCCGTGTTGAACGGATCACGGACGGTTACAGCTTCAACGTGGGACAGAACATCGAAAGTTATATCGATCCGAATCTGTCGCCATCCACGAGCTACACGTATCGTGTCGTTGCGTACAACATATATGAAACGCCGTGCGTGAATCCGACTCAGGCGACCGGTACGACCTCCGATCCGCTTCCGCCGGCTCCACCGTCCGGCCTGGTCGGCACCCCGGATGATGGCCGTGCTTATCTGAACTGGACTGCCAGTGTCGATCCTGACACCTTGTATTACAAGGTCTATCGTTCCACCACACAGGGTAGCGGCCATACATGTGTCGCCGTCGCTTTCGGTGGCACGAATATCGTGGATAGCCAGGTCGTCAATGAAACGGTGTATTATTATTACCTGACGGCGGTGGATACTTACGGCCAGGAATCACTGACAGGTTCGAACGAAGTTTCCGTTACGCCGCATGTTCTGGCTACGCCGGATGCCCCGAGTTCACTCGCGGCGAATGCCTCCAGCTACAACCAGATCGATCTGAGCTGGGTGGATAACGCGGATAACGAAACCGGTTTCCGTATCGAAAGAAAGACGACCGGCGACTTCGCCATTCTGGTCGACCTGCCGGGTACGAATATCACTTCGTACAACGATACAGGCCTGACTGCCGAGACGACTTATACCTATCGGGTGTTCGCGTATAACAATGACGGCGATTCACCTTCGAGCAACGAGGCGTCTGATACGACGCCTCAGGCACCGGCCCCGAACGCTCCGAGTAACCTGACGGCGACCGCGGGCGAAGGTAACTGGATTACACTCGAATGGCAGGATAACTCGGATAACGAGCTTGGTTTCCGTATCGAGCGTAAGACCACCGGTGCATTTGCGGAAGTGGCCACCGTCGGCGAAAACGTTCAGAACCGCACCGACACCGGTTTGGACCCGGATACGACCTATACGTACCGCGTACGAGCCTATAACGCGACGGGCGACTCGGCGTATTCGAACGAAGATTCGGCCACCACGCCTGCCGCTACAGGTCCGGTACTGGTGGATGACGCCGATGCAGCGGTTACTTACAGTGGCAACTGGACGGCCCAGAGCGGCTGGTCTGGTCGAATCAACGGAACGCTCCACGAAACCAATCAGAACGGCGCTTATACCGAGCTGACCTTCACCGGTACATCGATCAAATTGATCGCCGACAAGCAACAGTGGGGTGGTACGGCCGATGTGATCATTGATACGACGTTGCAAGGATCTGTCAGCTTCCAGTCGGTCGATCCGAACCAGTACCAGCAGGTCATCTACGAGAAGACCGGCATGGCAAACGTTTCGCATACGATCCGGATCGAGAAGACCGGCGGTGACTGGATCTACATCGATGCATTCGAGTACCAGGCCGAAACCACTGTCACACTGCCCCCGCCGTGGGATCAAGACGATGTCGGTACCGTGGGTGTGGCAGGTTCGGCGATCGCCACCGGCGGTGACACGTTCACCATCAACGGCTCAGGTTATGACATCTGGTATGACCATGATGCATTCCATTATGTCTACCAGCCGGATGACGGCGATGTTGAGATTATTGCTCGCATCGAGAGCCAGACCAATACCAACGAATGGGCGAAGTCCGGCCTGATGATCCGCGAGACGTTGGACGAGGATGCCGAATTCGCGTTCGTCGGTATCACGCCGAGTCACGGCAGCCAGTTTGTCTACCGTAACTCAACCGCCGGTTCAGCTAACGAAGGGGGTACAGCCGCAGGTACCGCACCGATGTGGTACAAGCTCAACCGCACCGGTAACGTGGTAACGGGGTCGTATTCGACAAATGGCGTGAACTGGACCCAGATCGGGTCATGGACATTTACGGGCCTGTCCAGTAATGCCTATGTCGGTATGGCAGTTTGCAGCCATGACGACCTGGTACTGTGTGAAGCGCAGTTCAGTAATGTCAGTGTAAATACCAACCCGTGATAAATGGAACGGGTTGATTGGAATTGACCACAACTGTTTTGGGCACGGCGTGCTTTTCAGTACGCCGTGCCCTTTCATATGGTATACATTCCCATACAAAAAATGTTCCGTAACTGTTGCATTGGTAAGGGATATTCCTCTTAAGATCGCCTGTCTGCCTGCCGACAATAGGTAACGAAATCGGACTTATCATAACTGACTAGTGGGTTCCAGTAGATTCTCGCCATCCGTAAGTCCGAATAATCAATGAATGTTTCCGGGTACAAGTGTGGGGGGATTTGTGAGTAACAAGTATCTGTCGTCGCACGACGACAATCCCAGAAAAAATAGCCTGACGGGGGGTAATGACACCAAGGGGCGACCGCAAAATCAGGCGAAGGATATTCCCTCGCCTGATTTGTCTCCATTCAGCGGAACCATCAATATCAATGAACTGGTGCCCGGCAGCAGTCTGGATGCCAATATTTTCAGTCAGCAGGGTCTGCTGCTATTAAAAGCCGGTTCGGTGATCACAGAGCAATTCATCCGTCGGCTGCGCAACCAGGGACTGATGACCGTCAGGGTGCTCAGGCCGGTTGAGTCGTCGGGCGGTGTACAGGAACTCGATCTATCCGATGATGAGGTGGAGGAATCCGAACCGATATGCCAGGAAAAGGGACATGTCCGGGAAGTAAGTGAAGCGGATGATGACCGTCAGGCGGTATCCAGCGTGTCCGGCACGCGTCGGCCGTTGCATCTGGACGATCAGCAGGTGGTTTCTCTTGAAACGAAGGAAACCGCGAGACTGGATGAAAGCTATTCCGAGTCCGGGTTTCCGGATATTGCCTGTCACGGCCGACGTATCCGCGGCGGTGCGAAAATGAGTATCGGGCAGCTTCGCGATCTGACACGTCATCAGAGCAGGGAAATGTATGACAAGGCGATGGGAAGGTACGCGTTCGCCGTTGCACAGGCCGTTCAGATGAAACCCGATGCCGTCGAAGTGCTGACTGAAATTGTCAATCATCTCAGACGCCTGGTCATGGCGGATGACTCGCTGCCGCTGTTGCTGATGCAATTCCGGGCGACAGACGAAAACGAGTACCTCTACCAGCACGGGCTCAATGTGGCACTGTTGTCGATGACAATGGTCTACCAACTCGGCCTGTCTCATGACGCCCTTTTCGCAGCAGGAATCAGCAGTCTGTTTCAAGATGCCGGGATGCTGAAAGTGCCGATCGAGGTCCGGTCCGCCGCACGTGAGCTGACCATCGATGAGGTGCTTGAAATTCAGCGACATCCGGTTCATGTACTGGACCTTATGGAAAAAAGCCACGCCCTCAATGATGTAACCCGCATGATCTGTTACCAGCATCACGAACGATGCGATCGCTCGGGTTATCCGCGAAGGCGCCACGGTATGTTTGTACATCCGTTTGCCCGTATCATCGCGGTGGCGGATACGTATACCGCGCTGACCAGTTCTCGTCCGTATCGTGAAGTATTCAGTCCCTACCAGGCGGTTCTGGTAATTCTGGATGAAGTGAGAAACGGCCGGCTTGATCGGATGGCGGTTCGCGCTTTCCTCGATTGTGTTTCACTGTTTCCCGTCGGCTCTCACGTTCAACTCTCAGACGGCAACCGTGCGAAAGTAATCCGGAGCAATCACGCCCAGCATACCCGACCGGTGGTGATACCGCTGAATAGCGACGGCAGCGAATCGGACGAGCTACTCGATCTGAGTAAAACCGATACGTGCAGAGTGGTCTCCGCGATGGCGGCCTGAGTCTCCCGACAATACCGCATCAAGTACGGAAGAAAAACGGTCGACTATAGCTTTAAGATATTGTGTCGACGTGCATGACATCAGGACTAGCCCGGATATTTCATCATCTTTTCATTTCAGCGCATAGAAAGGGCCTCAAAA
>CAYRND010000164.1:0-7577 GCA_964425365.1 uncultured Phycisphaeraceae bacterium | reverse complement strand
GGGCAGTGGGGGGGCTACCTCCGTTGGAGGCTGCGGAAACGACTCCTTCGCCCAGAATGAAAAAAATCATGGACCTCAGGGCACGAATCAGTACCGCACTGCTCGAAAATGACATCGATAACGCAGCCGACCGGTATATCGATCTGCTCAAAATCGACCGGAACCAGGTCATGGCCCGGCGGCAGCAACTGGAACTGGCCAACCACCTTATGGCAAAATCACGTTATGACGACGCCGCGACCGCTTACGAACTGTTCCTGCATCATTTCAAAGATTACAGCGACCGGCACCAGATCAAACTCATTCTCGGACTGATCTTCGCCAGGTACCTCGAACAGCCCACAAGGGCTACCGAACTGATCCAAGACGCTATGAATCACCTCAACAACGAACAACGGCAACTCGCCGAACAGATACTTAAAGAATTGCAGTAGCTCACGCGGTTACCTCACGATTTCATTCATATTCCAAGCATCAAGACTATGATACGCATTCTGTTTTTACTATTTCACTCGACTGTCATGCCACCAGATACCACCGCCAAGCCCGGGGAAAGCACGATAATGATTCACCAGGGGATATTCACTGAGCCTTTACTTATTATCAATAGCTCATAGCCTATACCCTCCTGACCTATAGGTAGAACAACGACCCGGCGGTGCACTTCCACAAACTTGTTTATAATAAACTAAGGACTGATTTGGCTCTTCAACACGACTTTGTCAGAAACGCCCGCGGACTTTAGAATGCGCCACCCCTTGAACGATTGATCAGTGTCACACGGCCGGATTAATCGGCCGCAAAAAAGCTTTTTTTCTGGAGAACAGGCTATGAGCAGCGGATCAGCGATTCTACGTGGTAATGCCGTCATCGGACAGTCCGGCGGACCCACCGCCGTTATCAACCAGTCACTCGTCGGCGTCATCGAAGTACTCCGGGAAGGTGCCGGGATCGAAAAAATCCTCGGAACCCATCATGCCGTCTCGGGTATCATCAAAAACGATTTCATCGAACTGCAGGATATCCCGCACGACCGGCTCGAGCGGATCGCCGTAACGCCTTCATCGGCGCTCGGGTCCTCTCGCGATAAGCCCGATGAGGAATACTGCAAAAAAATCTTCGAGGTATTCGAAAAACAGAATATCCGATACTTCTTCTACATCGGCGGAAACGACAGTTCAGATACCTGTCGCATCGTCAATGAACTCGCACGACAACACGGCTACGAACTGCGAGCCTTTCACGTACCCAAAACAATCGACAACGACCTGGTCAACAACGACCATACGCCCGGATTCGGGTCCGCCGCCAAGTTCGTTGCACAGGCATTCATGGGCGATAACCTCGATAACCGCGCGCTGCCCGGTATCAAAATCAATGTCGTAATGGGAAGACACGCAGGGTTCCTCACCGCGGCTTCCATGCTCGGGCGGCAGCACGAAGACGACGGTCCGCATCTCGTCTATACCCCAGAGATGAGCTTCGACGAAGACAAGTTCATCGAAGACGTCGACGCAACACAAAAGAAGTTCGGCCGATGCCTTATCGCCGTCTCCGAAGGTATCCACGATAAAGATGGCGTGCCTATGGCCACCAAGTTCGCACAGAAAGTCGAAAAAGACGATCACGGTAACGTCCAGCTCTCCGGCAGCGGCGCGCTCGGCGACTTCCTGTCGCAACTGGTCAAGCAGAAACTCGGCGCCAAACGCGTTCGCGCCGATACCTTCGGGTACCTCCAGCGAAGCTTCGTCGGATGCGTCTCACTCGTCGATGCACAGGAAGCTCGCGAAGTCGGACGAAAAGCCGCCGAAGTCGCTCTGCTCGGTAACCTCGATGGTTCGATCGCTATCCAGCGGGTCAGCAATAAACCCTACAAAGTCGAATACAAACTCATCGGACTCGGGGACGTCGCCGCTAAAACGCGAACACTCGATTCCACCTATATCATCAACAACAATAATATCGACGACAGCTACAGCGACTACCTCGCCCCGATCACCGGCGAACTGCCCGTTATCGAATCGCTACGAAGCCGCTGAAAACACCTTACACGAGTTGCTTTTCCGAATAACACCCTTCCAGTTGACATGGGCAATCCCGATCAATCGGGGTTGCCCGTGTTTGCTTTACGCAATATCAAAAACATGCATATCACACTTGCATAAAAAAACGACAGGGCGACGATCGTCGCCCTGTCAATAAGGAAAGTTACCCATCCGGATGCCCGTTAACTGAAATAAATACCTACATCCGGACAGAACCAGCGGCCGACCTTTCTGCTGACCAACGCCAAGGTCTCTAATCCCTCGCATAGCCCGCCGATATAATCCCTGATCCTCTGAAAAATATCGCTGGTCAATATATAAAGACGACCGGCCGACTGAAAAGATAAATCACCGTAATGATAGACTCCCTCTGTTTCCTGGATATCGCACTGTGGCTGCAGTGCTACCGATGGGCCGTTATGAATACCTGTGAATGAATCGGCAGGCTTGATACGCTTGTTTGACAGATAATCGAGCTTGACTGCTCCTGTACATGCCCCGAATTCACTCGGTTGTTCAACGAACCCCGGATTGTTGTTCATTTCTCCTGACAAATCATGCTCCATGAAACTGACTCTTACACACAGATTCGCTCGTTCAATTGTCAGAGGAGAGAAGAAAACTATCGCACATGCATTATACTCTATTTGATCCTGACGTGTGTGTAAAGTTGAAAGGGATCACACTGTATTAATTTTTGGCTAATTTACCCAGTTTTCCACAATCATCCCTGGCCTGAAAACAACATGACGCATATGCCTAAATGCTTTTATAAGTTTAACCTACGATTGCCCGGCACCGCCGGGTGATCGGAGCCGAAAGGGATAAGCAAATTTTTATCAACAATTGCCGATATTTCTGGTCCGCGCAACTCCGCTGACGGACGCTCGTTTTTACAACCAGATTACCGGAAACAGCGGTAAAACCGTGCCCTCTGCCGTGCAACACATGAAAATTGTTTCAATATGTATCAGGCCGACTGGGTGAAGTTGGCATCATACACCGGCACAAGCTCGTTCAGAATGTCCCTGAGTACCCGCCCGATCGAACCGATCGCGTCAATCTGGGCAATCTGATCTTTCGAATAACAATCCAGCACCGGCGAGGTCTCCGCTTCATATACCTCCCACCGGCGACGGATCACGTTCACATCTGCGTCGTCCTTCCGACCTTCCTTCAAGGCTCGATTGCTCAGACGCTGGTACATCGCTTCCTTGTCTCGACAACTCAGATAAATGATCTTCATCACCTCCACGTGTGATGCGATCAGCTTCGCCTGCTCAACCGTTCGCGGCAATCCGTCCAGCAGCAGCATCTGGTTCGACGGTTTGTAACGATCCTGCTTCACAAGCTCGGCCATGTGCTCGGCCCAGATTCTCACCGTCAGATCGTCCGGTACCAGCTCGCCACGCTCGCTATATTTCGAAAAGGTCTTACCAAGTTCACTGCTCTTGTCCAGCGATCGAAACATGTCACCCGTGGAAAAATGGTAAAAACCGGGAATCACGCCTAGTACCTTGCCTTGCGTCCCTTTGCCTGTGCCCGGGCCGCCCAGTAATAGACCTACTTTATATGTCGCCATAAATCAGTCACCTTTAGTTCGTTTCAACCTCATGCAATTAAACAATTTACACTGAACCGACCGGACTGTGCCGCCCGGCCGGATACCCAGCATAGCATGACCGACCGAAAAGATCGAAATACCTGCACTTCAAACCGGATCAGGTCGATATTATGATTGAATTGGTATGGAAACAGTACTAATATTGGTTTTGAGATATGATCTCAAACTAATGATCAGATCGCTTGTACTTCCAATTGGCCGAAAAAAAGATGTAAGTCGTTTTAAATGAAAACTTAACCGGACCACAGAACGTGTTCAGCCTGACCCGAAAAGCGGAATATGCACTCATCGCACTGACCTACCTCGGCCAGCGGTATATCGACGACCGGAAACCCGTCAGTGCCAGGCAGATCGCCGAAACATTCGGCATGCCCGCACCGCTCGTAATGAACATACTCAAACAGCTCTGCCAGGCAAAACTCGTTCACTCCACCCGCGGCGTCCGAGGCGGCTATGAACTGGCTCTCGAACCGGCACGCATCAGACTTCTCGAAATCGTCACCGCCATCGAAGGACCCGTGCAGTTTACCCAGTGCTCGAACGGACTGCCGGTCTACGGAAACCATTGCAACGTGCTCGAAAAAGGCTGCCCCATCAGCCGGCCGGTACGACGCATGCAGAAACGATTCAACCGATTCCTGGAAAACATTACCCTTGAAGATATTCTCGCCGATTTCGATCAGAAAAAACCCGAAGAAACGGCCGCCGCACTGCTCGCGGGCGATAGATAACGCCCTTGCACCCGCCGGCGTATAAGGAAATACTCAAATGCCCCTGAAACTGCCGATCTATCTCGACTACAACGCCACCACACCCGTCGACCCACGTGTGCTCGACGCCATGCTGCCCTTCTTCAAGGAAAACTTCGGCAACGCCGCCAGCCGGAACCACCAGTTCGGCTGGGCTGCCGAACAAGCCGTTGAAAATGCACGTAACCAGGTCGCCTCTCTCATCGGCGCACAATCGCCGAAGGAAATTATCTGGACCTCCGGCGCCACGGAATCCAATAACCTCGCTATCAAAGGCGCCGCTCGCATGTACCAGGATAATGGCCGGCATATCATCACCGCCGTCACGGAACATAAGGCTGTGATCGACCCCTGCAAAAGACTCGAACAGGAAGGCTTCGAGGTCACCTGGCTCAAACCCGATCGCGACGGCGTCATCTACGCCTCCCAGGTCGAACAGGCCATCCGGCCTGATACGATCCTCGTCACGATCATGTGGGCGAATAACGAAATCGGTACCATCAACGAAGTCCCTGAAATCGCCGCCATCTGCAAAAATAAAAACGTCCTCTACCACTGCGACGCCACGCAGTGGGTCGGTAAAATGCCCACCAACGTCGAGCAGGCGGGAATCGATCTGCTCTCGGCTTCCGGACATAAAATCTACGGCCCGAAAGGCGTCGGCCTGCTCTACGTTCGCAGGCGAAACCCACGCGTTAGACTCACACCGGTGATCGACGGCGGCGGTCATGAACGCGGCATGCGGTCGGGTACGTTGAACGTACCCGGCGCTGTCGGTATGGGCCGGGCCGCTGAACTCTGCCAGGCGGAAATGGCCGATGACGCCGACCGGCTCAAACAACTTCGCGATAAACTCGAACTCGAAGTCACCAACCATCTCGAACAGGTGGTCGTCAACGGCCATCACGAACGACGCCTGGCACATACCTCGAATATGAGCTTCCCATACGTCGAGGGCGAAAGCCTTATGATGGCCATGAAGGAAATCGCCGTCAGCTCGGGCTCGGCTTGCACCTCCGCGTCGCTCGAACCCAGCTATGTGCTCCGGCATATCGGCGTCGCGGATGACCTGGCACACAGCTCCATCCGATTCAGCCTCGGACGGTTCACCACCGAAGAGGAAATCGAATACACCATCCGAAAACTCACCGGCGGCGTCCAACGCCTTCGCGAAATGAGCCCGCTGTACGAAATGGCTAAAGAAGGCATTGACCTCGCCAGAGTAAAGTGGGATACGCACTGACCGGGAATAAAAAGGCCCGATCCCGCGTTATATCGGGTGACGCAGGCAAAAAGGATTCGCAGCTATGGCGTACAGTGAAAAACTTCTTGACCATTACGAAAACCCACGTAACGTCGGCAGTCTGCCCAAAGAGGACGATAATGTCGGAACCGGCGTCGTCGGGGCGCCCGAATGCGGCGACGTTATGAAACTACAGATTCAGGTCGACGATAAGACCGGTAAAATTACCGACGCTCGATTCAAAACTTTCGGCTGCGGTTCCGCCATCGCCTCCTCCTCACTCGCCACCGAGTGGATCAAAGGCAAAACCATCGACGAAGCACTACAGATCAAAAACACGGACATCGTTCACGAACTGGCTTTGCCACCCGTCAAAATACACTGCTCCGTCCTCGCCGAAGACGCTATACGCTCCGCTATCGCAGATTACCAGACCAAACAGAAGAACAGGGAAAATGGCTCCGACTTCGCACAGGCACAGACCGAAACTTCATCCGATAATAAAGGAGTATGAACACATGGGGATCTACCTGACCGATACCGCCGCTCGCGAAATCAAGACCATCATCCAGCAGCAGGAACTCGACCAGCAGAGCATCCGGCTACGTGTCGGCGTCAAAGGCGGTGGATGCTCCGGGTTCAGCTATATACTCGATCTGACCGAACAGAAGCGGGAAACCGACGAACAGTTCGAGGAAAAAGGTATCCGAATCATCTGCGACCCGAAAAGTTACATCTACCTCAACGGTACAACCGTCGACTTCAAAGATGAAATCATGGGACGCGGATTCATTTTCAACAACCCCAACGCCACCAATACCTGCGGCTGCGGTAGCTCCTTCAGCGCCTGATACCCTGGTGCCGCGAACAGCAATCCCTGCCGAATCTTGCCGACCAACACAAACACAGCGGAAGAATGGAATGTTTCAGACCCCAGGTCAAAATAAAAAATCACCAGAATCCAGTATTGCAGCCATAACGGCCCCCCTGTTATGGTTATATAGTCAGAAAAAACGAGTTTCCTCTCTCTCCCCCTAAGCCCTGCCATTGAGTGCGGTTGGGCTTTTTTCTTTCCTGTTATCATAATCATCATGGCGTCTGACCACATCTGTCCCTACGTATCCCGCGGTGGGTTCAAACTTGAAGCCGCACTGGCCGGCTTCGGGATCAGACCTTCGGATTTCATCTGCGCCGACCTCGGCTGCTCGACAGGCGGTTTCACCGATTGCCTCCTCCAGCACGGCGCCCGGCTTGTCTACGCCGTCGACACCGCCTGGGGACAGCTCGACTGGAAACTCCGACAGGACAACCGCGTTGTCGTTATGGAACGCTCGAACGCACTCTACACCAACCCGGCCGAACCGTGCGACCTGGTCACCATCGACCTCGGCTGGACACGCCAGGAATACGCCGTACCCGCCGCTCTGAAATGGCTCAAATCCACCGCCGACTCCCGAATCATCTCACTCGTCAAACCCCACTACGAACTCGGCCTGCACAAAACCAGCCGCGGTACCGCCGATCCCAACGACGCCTCCAACACACTACATCAGGTCCTCGAACAACTTCACCAGCTCGGCGCCTCCGTCCTGAACCACCTCCCCTCACCAATCCGAGGCACCAAAGGCGGCAACCAGGAATTTCTCGTACTCCTCGCCAGATCATAATACCCCCGTCAAATCTCGCCAATCAACGAACAGACGCTCAGCACACGGCTTAAGGCCTGTATCGCAAGAGCTGCCAAAACTTGAATGCCTGTCGTATCGCGATCGAATTCTCGATATTCTACTCCACTGTTAAACTATTGATTCCCCCACCCGCGCATCTATGGGGCGCCATTTAAATGCCTGCAAAATCAGATCCTACAGCAATTTCACGCGCGCATCTATGAGCATCTATGACTCTGACAAGTACTT
>CAYRND010000163.1:0-7659 GCA_964425365.1 uncultured Phycisphaeraceae bacterium | reverse complement strand
CTCCACGATCTACTCTACTGATCGGTTTTGGGTGTCCCAATGCGGAAGTCAGGAAGATGAAGATGACTGGTTCACCGTACTGTAAATGATTACCCGGGGTATCGCGCAACATAACACTCATACGCAATCAATTATGACATTGCGATTGAAGCGGTTTGAAGTTTCCAAACTCAACGAACATGGATACAGCGAAAGCGGCCGCGAATAATCATGAGCAAACTCGGGTAAGCGCCGCTTAACCATGCTTCCCGTCAATGCGTTATTTCAATACGTTATTCTTATCGCACGAGTCGTACCCCACCGAAGCCGGTAAACCCGACTTCGGGTTCGGCCTCACCGCCATGAGCGGACCCTGATTGATGCGATCAGCCATACCCGTGATTCATTATCCACGCGGGGCGCTGTGCAGTTTTTCGTGCAGGATTTTACGGAACACCTCTCGCGGCGCGGCCTGGTTGGTCCACAGTTCGAACTGGGCGGCCGCCTGGCGGATGAACATCTCGTCGCCGGTGATCGCGGTGCAGCCGGCTTCTTTCGCCTCGCGGATCAGGCGGGTTTCGACCGGGTTGTAGATCGTATCGAACACCACGACGTCGGGATTGAAATTCCGTGAACCGATTTCGCTCGGCATGGGGGTATCGATCGTGTTGGGTGACATGCCGATCGGCGTGCAGTTGATGTAGATTTCGCATTTCGACTGACGCAGCTTGTCCATCGCCGCAGCACGGACCCTGCCGGGTTTATCGCCCCACGCGGTTTTACCGTTGAAGCCGGCGGCGATGGCCTCGGCCTTCTCGAGCGTACGGTTATAAAGTGTCACGTCCGCGCCGTAATGGGCAAAACCTGTCACAATCGCCCGTCCCGCGCCACCGGCGCCGATCACCGCCACCTTCCGGCCGGCAAGCTCATGGCGATCGATCGCCAGGCCGTCGCACACGGCATCAAGCGCGGCGGCGTAGTCGGTGTTGTACGCGAAAAGGTGGTCGCCGTCCCCCTGATCGAGCAGTGCCAGCGTGTTCGCCGCACCGATCTGATCGGCCAGCGGCTCGACGAAGCCGTTCTGCTCCTTCACGAACCGCAGCAGGTTCTGCTTGTGTGGTATGGTCACCGACGCACCGCGGAAGTGCAGCGGGGCCGTTTCAAGCCACTGGCCCACTGTCGCCTTGAAATGCTCGTATTCAGGCGGAATGGGCATGGGCAGGTATACGCCGTTGTAACCGGCGGCGTCGAACCCGGCGTTATGGATCGCCGGGCTCATCGAATGGCCGACGGGATAACCGATAACACCATACACCCGAGTCTGCCTGTCAAGCCGGTCCCAGCGGTAAACGTTTTTCAAATCCGCCAACGTCGGCTGGCCGGGCGCGGTGGCGAGCGGCTCATCAAGCGCCGCGAAGGTCAGCAGTGCCCCGAATTTCTTAGCCAACACACGCGACGGCAGGCCGAACTCGCCCATACACAATGCGATTGTCGGCTTGTACTGATGCGAAATCACCTCGAACGACTCGATATTGTCACGCAGCGACCTCGCCTGCCACGCGGTTTTGATCACCCGGCACAAAGAATCACCCGCCATGGCCTCGAGTTTGCGAAGCAGGTCATGAGGTCGGCGATCAAAATCGTGGACCGACAGTATCAGACCCGGCCCATCGCCGGGTTTGTCATCATTCGCCATGACACTCGCCGCCCACTGCCTGAGCTCGTCCGAACCCGTGTAAGACGCCAGCTCGATGTCAACGTAAGCCGGTCGGTTCGCCGCACGAACTAACGGATCGAGCAAAGCAATCAGACCGGCGGCGCCGCCCGTGTACTCACCGCCCTCACGCTTATCACGGCAAGTGACGATACACGGCACAGCAGACTGACCCACCAGCTCGATAAGCTGATCCGGCGATTCCGTGAAGGTATCCACACGAAGCTCGACCATATCAGCACCGGATTCAGCGGCCTTTACGATATCCTTCAAAGCCTGATCCGCTGATCTTACTCGTATTGGTACTGCCAGTAGTGTCATCGCTATCCCACCTTATATTAACCGGCTTCACCGGGATCGGGAAGTTTGCCCCGTCGGCCGGTTATATCGACAATAGCACGGATGAAATCGTACAACAGCTCATCGTGCCAAAGGTTACCTGCCGGGCTGGGCCGGTTCAAACTGGTGGTGACGCTGCTGGCGTTGTCACTGCTGGTCATGGCCGGCCTGGTTATCCACCGCCAACTGACCGGCCCGTCGCGGCCGGATGACAAGCCGGAACCCTACGACCGAGAAGCCGCACTGGCCGCCACGGAATCGCTCGGTGAACAGTTCAACAACCGTATCGGTGAAGGTGCCGCCGTCGATACCCTCATCGACGAAGGCAGGGAACTGGTCGAGCAATATCCCCAATTTGCACAGGCTCACACACTGCTGGGCGAAATGATGATCTATGCCAATGACTACGAATCAGCGTACGAGCAGCTGGATCGCTCGCTCCAGATCGAGCCGTATCAACCTGAAATTCACATTCTGGCAGGTGGCGTCCAGGTAAAACGGGGCAATCTCGAAAGTGCCGAACGCCATTACCTCGATGCATCGAGTATCAAACCCCGTGAGTCGCGGTACCTGCTGCTGCTCGCAGGCGTTCGTATCCAGATGGAACAATTCGAGCAGGCGAGACAGAACCTGCTCAAGGCCATTCAGCTTGATAGTACAAATTACCGTGCCTACGGCCTGCTGTCTGATATGTACGCACGACAGAACAAGATCGAACTGGCTCTCGACCAGGTCAACAAGGCGATCAGCCTGGTCCCCGACGACAAATCCGGTGACCTGCGGGTTTATATCCTCAAACAGGTGAAACTGCTTCACCGCGCAGGCCGGGTCGAGGAATCGCTGCTCATCCTGCGATCGCTACCGCCTCGCGAACAGCTCAGGCCGGAAGTCATGGCCGAAATCGCCGTCACACAGAACCTGCTCGGCAAGCCCGGGGATGCCGCCCGCCATTACGAATCGGCTCTGCTGGTCGAACCGCTATCCGCCGGGTATGCACTCGAAGCCGCACGGTGGTACGCCCGGTCAGGTGAACAGGAGAAAGCACGCGAACTGCTGTCACGCGCCAGACGGATCAACCCCCAGGTCGACGGCCTCGACGAAGTCGAAGCCATGCTCGATCCGCAGCCGTAGCATTACTCAATCCGCAACAAGCCACTGCCCGATCCGCGTGTGATAACATGCGGCTACATCCACCAGTACATTGTCAAGCCGCGGATCAGCCCGCCCTTCATAACTCGCTGAAAAAGCGCAGCCGTCGGTTCGACTGAACAGGATCTGGCGAACATACTGCCACACAAGATGTTCGAGCGGACTGGTCGAGGTCTTGCCCTGGTCCTGAATAAACCAGAGGACATTCCGCTTCACCCCGTCTGACTCGAATCGAACCAGTGTCGCAAACGCACCCGGCTTGATCTCGACCTGTTGCTTCAGGTATTGCCCACTACCATTCCAGGCACGAAGGTAACGCTTGAAGTAATCGGTAAGCAGATTATCCGCGGTACGTGAACCTGCATAAACAACGTGCAGCGTAATGGGCTGGGGATAATCGTCCGATGCCAGAATCTGCATGAACTGATCGGCGTAGGGTTCGAATGCCGAAAGGCCGCCATCAACCCGCGGACATTTCAACTCATGCATGGATTGTCCGGCGTAAGTAAGCGGCTCGTCAGCCATCGCGACCAGCGGCCGGTCGATCAACGGCACCGATTGAGGGGCCGGTACGCTTTGAACCGCAACGGCAAACACAAGCCACGCCAGCATGATCGCATGACCTCGCTTCATCGCCTTGGCTCTCCTTCCTGGTCGCCGGGCACCGCTTGCCGGCAGGTATCTGTCCACGCACAGGCCGCCATCACCAGCACCAAACTGCCCGCCAGGTAGACCAGCCACACCGCCGGGCCGTGCAGAAACCGGCCGGCGGCGGATTGACCCGCAACGTGCATCACCACTACCGCTGCGGCGATCCGAATGGTATTCGTCACCAGGGCGACAAACATCGCCGCACCGGCCAGCATCGCGCGGGAAAATATCCGCTGGCCAAGTACAACCATGCCGATCACCAACGCATTGAACAGAAGCACAATCATGAACCGATAACCGCTGCACGGCTCGGCGATATCAAGGTATGCACTGTCAAGGTGCAGCGCCGTTCCGGCCAGCCGGATATCGAAGCCGGCCAGTGAAACAAGCCCGGCCGCCGCCGTAGCCGTTATTTGTTGAAGCTGATGATGAACCGCCAGTTGTGTAATTCCCTGCGGCGGGGCAATCGCGAAGGTCAGTAATAGGAAAGGGAACAGCACCTGTCGAAACATTGCTCCGCCCGCCAGGAGCAATACCGCCGCCAGGCCGCCGAACCACAATCCCAGCTCCAGGAAAAAGACCTCGTGCATCGACGCATCCAGCCAGAAGAATGCCGCACCGATCACCGCCAGACAGACGCCGGCGAAATGCCACCTGCCTGCGCTGCCGCCACATTCCGCCCGGCCACGCCACAATCGCTCGATCAACACTGCCATGGCAACGGGAAGTGTAAAGGGGACATGCTCGCAGACAGAGTTCGTACGCCACTCGGCCAGTATCCTGCCGACGGTCTGCGCCATCAGAATAACGGCACCGGCCGCGAGCAGAATCGCAGGCAGATATTGCAGGCATTGACGCAGACGATCCGCGGCTTTCATCCAGGCCGACTCAGAAACCGCGATGGTTCGTATACCTCGAATCAATGACACCTCCGGTACCGTTTCCTGCCCGTCAGTGGTAGACCAGTGGTCACGCATACGATCACAAGCACCACCGCCTGCGGCTCGGGCGAGCCGCCGAATCCCATGGTCGTCATGAACCCCACGCCGAAAGCATTGCCCAGACCTGCGAAATTCGACCACCGGCCGCCGTCGCCGATCCCACCCGTGTTACCCCATTCGTCATAACAGAAGTACTGGTTCGAATCGTTGTACCCGAAGACCGGAACAAAGTGGTCCGTCGAACCATTACCGTCCGAATCGACTAAAAAAATCACAGGCCGACCCGCATCGATCTCCGCGGTGAAATTCGCCCACGTCAGCAGGCCGTCGCCGAAACCCACGCTCGTATGCTCGTTATTCACACATTCGATACTGTAACCACGATAGGCGGCATAGTTCTTCATACCGCTTCGGATATCGAGGTAATTATCATTACTCCCCGAGTTCGCAATGGTGCCGCCGTTGGTGTTGTTGTAATTGCCCGTAGTCGGCTTGGGATAATTATACCGGGAGGTACCCATGAAATCAGCGATGCAATCGAACCCGTCGGAACCGACAAACGGATCGTTGGCCGTGCCGTAGGCGGCAGTATTTCCGCGGTTGCTCGGCGGGGTCTGGTACCAGTACTCGATATGGCGAGTCGATGCGATGTTATCCTCGAGCACACCTTGAACCAGATTACTGTATCCCCTGCGATCCCAGTAACTGGCAATACTCCCGCCCGCCGTCGGCCCGCAGCCGTAATACCACTTCACATAGTCATCGCCGATGGAAAAATCAGGCACAAACGTACTGGCACCCCATGCGTACGGCGATAAACCGAACGCTACAGCGAGCATGATCCACAGGAAATTGAAACGACTTCTGACCACGTCTGTCTGTACCGGTTGTAGTGGTAATTCCTTATGTATCACTTGTATCGGCGGGAAGAATCCCTCGGTAAAGGATGCAGCTAAGGTGATTTGCGGACAAATACGATATACGGATACCACTCAGGTCCGATTCCGTGAAGCAGTCGCGTCACTGATTATCGGCCTGTCAGCATCTGCAACCTGCGGCGGTACTGATCCGACAGGTCCGGCCGGCCGGCCTTTTCGTGCAGGCGGATCATATCACGGACGAGATCGAGGTTATCGGGAATCATCGCCTCCGCACGCGACAGGAAATGCTCCGCTTCATCAAGCCGGTCCTGCAGCAGCATGACATACCCCGCGGTGAGCAGGGCGTGCGGGTTCTCAGGTGCCAGTGAAAGCAGCATGGCCAGACTGGTATTCGCGCGAGGGATATCCGACAGATCGCGTGCATAAAGCACCGTCAGATTATTGGCCGCGGCACGCTGCTGAGGCGAATCGCCGTTGGCAATCACATACCGGAACAGATCAATAGCGACATCGAACTGCTTGAGACCATGCCTCGCATTGGCCATGCTGTAAACCATACCGGCCGTCGGCGGCGCCGATTGACTGATCCGGTCCAGCAGCGACAGTGCCGATTCGTATTCGCCGCTCATGATCAGCATGTCCGCCTTCATGTGCAGCAGTCGTCTGTCCTCCGGCCATTCAGCGATCACCTGATCGAGCTGATCGAAAGCACGACCGGTCTGACCAAGGTAATACCGACATTGGACTGCCTTCATACAGACATCCAGGCGGGTCGGCGACGACAGATTATCCTGGCCGAGTAACTGGTCACACAACTGCAGGCAGCTTCGCCATCTTCCCTGCGATAACAGACGTGCCGCTTCGATATGCATTTCGGCGGTCCGGCCATACGCCAGTACGTAATCCTCAGCATTGGCATACCGAGTTCCGGCGGGTGCTATCTCTGTCGGCAGCTTGTCCAACAGATCATGATGACGTGCCATCGTTTCATTCAACTGCTTCTCACGGCGTTGTAATTGATTGAAGGTCGCCTCGAGCTGACGGTTCTTCTCCCTCAACCGGTAGTGGATATAACCCGCGGCAGTCACCGTGATCAGAAAGGTAAACAGCAGAATCGTCGCCAGCGTCATACCGCCGATAAGCAGTACCCGCTGCGGTTTGCGGTGACCGGTTTCAGGTTGAACCACACGAAACTTGAATACCATACACGGCAACTCCAGGTCGGACCGTACGGCATACATCGACAGAAAAAGACCCGCCCGATCGCCGGGAGGCGTTACCGGACCACTTCCGTAAAGATGATTCAATACAACTACGTTCTCCACCACCCACACTTTTCACAAGGCCGTCATTCATCGATTCCCAGGTCGGACTTCGTCATCAGGCTCTCGAACGTAAAACCCTCACCTTCGATATTCTCACGGGCACCTTCCTGGCGATCGATCACGGCGATAATGCAGACCACCTCGGCGCCCAGCGACTTGAGTAGTCGGGCTGCCTCCAGAACCTGGCCGCCCGTGGTGGCGATATCCTCGACAATCACAACCCGGTCACCCGCATCCAGCCGGCCTTCTAACTGCTTCGCCGTACCGTAGTCCTTCTTCTGGTTACGGATGAATACCGCAGGACGACCGCTGGCCATCGACGCCGCAGCAACCAGCGGGATGCCGCCCAGCTCGGCACCCGCAAGACGATCGACCCGGCCAAGAACGCCGATACGGGCAGCAAAATGCTCACCAAGTGCCGCCAGTATGTCCGGTTGCGTCTCGAACAGGTACTTGTCCAGGTAATAACTGCTCTTACGACCGCTTCGCAATGTGAACTCGCCCCGCAACAGGGCGGTATCACGTATTCGGCCGACTAATTCATCTTCTGGTAAACTGCTCATGACAAAACAGTGTAAACAAACTCAACCCGGACGCAATCACCATGCCCACATACTCCAGACAAAGGACTAACACTACAGCGCTATCAAGGTCCCCTGGTGCGCTTCAGTCGTGACCTG
>CAYRND010000162.1:0-7688 GCA_964425365.1 uncultured Phycisphaeraceae bacterium | reverse complement strand
TGTTGCGGATGATCTTGAAACCGGTTTCATTGTCGGAGTTATCCGTCCAGCTCAGGTCGATCTGCGAACTGCTGACAGCCGTGGCGACCAGGTTACTCGGTGCCGCCGGTACCGCGACAACGTCCGGTGTCGCCGATACCTCGGCCGAGGACGCGTCGGATGCCAGACCTGTATTTGTCACAGCATCTAGTACGTAGTAATACGTTGTGCCGTTGTACACCTGGTAATCGTTGATACTTTCGCCGGCAAAGGCCACCGCCACAGGCGAATACGGCCCGCCCTGCGTGATCGAACGATAGACAATGCAATACAGAATCGGTGGATCGGAAATCGGATTGTCCCACGTCAACTTCACAACGCCGTCCTGGCCAATCGCAACGACATTCTGCGGCGGATCGATCGTCGGCGCCGGGGTTGTCGCGGAATCTTCATTACTGACCGGTGATGTGCCGAACGTGTTGTAGGCAATCACGCGGTAGGTATATGTTGTCTCTGAAGCCAGACCCGTGTCGAAATAGCTCTCAACAACGCCCAGGTCGGCAACCTGTGCGAACGCACCCGTCGTCTTCCGCTCAACATAGAAACCTTCCGCCTGATCGTTATCCGTACCGGATGTATCCGTCCAGGTCAGATCGATCTGTGATTCACTCACGGCCGTGGCCGCCAGGTCCGCCGGAGTAGTCTGCGGCGCCTTGTCCGGACCACAGGGCTCGCACGGCGTGGTGGTCACCAATGCGTCCGCATAGATCCAGCCGTTACCGATTACCACCATCTTGAAAGTATGCTGGCTATTCACCAAACCACTCTTGAGATACTTGGAAACCCCGTAAGGCGGATGAGAACCCGAGAAGCTGATCGTCGCATCATACACATCATCGATATAGATATCGGCGTCGCCACCATAGGGTGAATCCTCCGCAAGCAGCTCGATACTGTCACCGATAAAGGTATAGATCATCTCGGCGCCGACCGTCTCGCTTTCATGAATCGTGCCATTAAGCCGATCCGGCCAGTTATTCGCATTCCATGAGCCGTTATAAACGATATTCCCATCCGCATCGTCGATCGTAACAGGATCGGTACTGCAATACGCCGCGCCGGAATCCTCATTCGAATAGCCGGACGGCGGATTGCCATTGACCGCGTTGGATAAATCCGTCGCAGTCACCACATAGTAATAAACGATATCCCAGCACTCCAGGTTGTTGTCGACGTATTCACTGTTGGTGGGACTGGCCTGCTCCGTATACTGCCCGCCCTGGTTGCGTGACCGAAACACCGTGTAGTAGGCGATATCGTCCTCCGTGTTATCGTCCCAGTCCAGGTTCATAACATTATTCCCACCCGTAACAACAAGCCCTGCCGGCGCAACCGGTGATACCGTATCCGCAGGTGTCAACACCGTAACTTCCTCCGACCACGCTGTCGCAGCCCGCAAATCAACAGCGGCAAACAACATCCATGCCGCAACAAACAAAACAATCGCATTTCTCCGTTTCAAGATGTAACGATTCATGACATTTCCTCCAAACTTTCACGTAAGACAGGTCCACATAACATAAATACACAATCCTTGGTGAGATGACTTTCATTGTTCAATAGTTAACCGCCACCTTCATACTCGAATGCATCAATATAGATCCAATCACCACCTGTTTTGGTCAGTCTGATGGTATGCGAATCATCGCTGAGCCCCGTAATACTATAGACTTCCTGCTGAAACATCGGATCAACAGACTGGTAACTGATCGATGTGTTGTATACACCATCGATCTCAACATCGGCCGTGCCGCCCCACGGCTGCATGTCGGCGATCAGACGAACGGCGGTTCCCGTGAAACTGAATTCCGCATACGCACCGTTCTCATTCGATTCGTGTAATGTTTGATTGATGCGGCCTGACCAACCACTCTGCGCCGTCCACGAACCGCTATAAATAACTGCCGGATCGGCATCATCCACCTGTACCGGCCCGCTAACCGGCGGCGTGGTGTCACTCGCCTCATTTGAATAACCAGAATCGCCGCCGGCGTTATACGCCAATACACGATAGGTAAAGGTGGTATCCCAATCCAACCCCACATCCGTATAGACCGTGGTATTCTCTGTTACGTCGGCAATCTCTTCATACACATCGGTCGTTCGACGTTCAATACGGAAACCCGCTTCATTGTCCGAAAGATCCTGCCAAGTCAGTGTAATCCAGTTGCCTTCACCGACAGTGGCAACCAGATTACTCGGCGCAACCGGCTGCGGTGCGACAGGGGTCGTCTCGGATGCTTCATTGCTCGGCGGCGAATCGCCGTCCGTGTTATAGGCGATCAAACGATAGATATAGAGCATCTCGGCCATCAAACCGGTATCCGATATGCTTTCCAGATCCGCTGCGACAACCTGGATCGCGTCATAGCTGCTCGTCTGCGTGTTATAACGCTCCAACCTGAAGCCACTCTCGTTATCCGCATTATCCGTCCAGGTCAGATCGATCTGGTTATACGCCATGGCAACCGCCTGCAGGTTACTCGGTGCATCCGGCGGATCGAGTACATGCGGCGTGGCCGATACTTCATCCGTCGGCGTGGATTCCAAACCATAACGATCTACCGCGGTCAGGTAATAGTAATAGGTCGTTTCATTGACAACCTGGCTGTCAATAATACTGTCGCCGCCAAACGCCACCGCCACGCACTGGTGACCGCTACCTTGCACCATTGACCTGAACACCTTGTAGTAAAGCACGTCCGGATCGACGCTGTGCGTCCAGCTCAGATAGACCCGGCCATCATCGGGCAAAGCCGTCAGGTTCGTCGGTGAAGCCGGTGGCCAGGGGCTGTCCGTCGTGCCGGACGCTTCGGTCGGGCTGACACATGCCGTTTCAAACAGACTGTTATACGCCACGACACGGTACGTATAGAGCGTCGACGGCGTCAGACCTGTGCCAGTATAAGATTCCTCGTTCGCACCAACGGTCGTACTGAACGCATCCGTTGTCCGCTCGATACGGAATCCGGTTTCGTTGTTCGACGTGTCGGTCCAGGTCAGTTCCAACGATGTATCTGAAACCATCGTGACGGCCAGGTTCTCAGGCGCAGAAGGTGGCGTCACAACTGTAGATTCGGTATAGAACTCGATCTCCGCAATATTACACATACCGCCATCGGGACTGAGATAGCGCAAATAACGGTAGGAGACCGGCGTATCAAGCTCCACAAGGTATCCGCCATTAACCGGAATCAGGTTGTCGCGGGTAATCGTGAATAGATCAACATAATCCGCGGCATGTGGATCGGTATTCGAGCCCTGGAACTTGCCGCCGGGCTCAGCGACACTGGGAACAAGCCTGTATTCGTGTTTTTCACGTGACACGAACCATATACGCCAAAGTTGGGCAGGTGTACCTGCATCGATCCCGGCATAACCGCCATTGGCCCAATCATCGATCAGATTCACATAGGTACTAAGATCACCGTCGAATGCCGCCTTATAGCCATCGCCGGCATCCGGATCGCCGCTATAGGGCATACCCAGGCCGAATGGTGTACCTGTAATCTTTTCAAGTGGTTGACCTGTCGTAACTGCAACCACATTCGAGTAAGGCGATTTGCCACCTGCGTTGGTTGCACAAATCCGAAACCAGTAAGTCGTCGCGGGTTCCAGGTTACGGACAACCTTCGATGTGTTATTCTCCCCGGCGCCATGCAGGAATTCAAAAGTATTGCCGCTATCTATTGATGATTCAATGATAAAGCCATGCTCATCACTGGAATGGTCATCCCATGTCAGGTTCACCTGGCGATCACGATACGTCACGGCCGCCAGACCTGACGGCGCTGACGGCAAAGCCGGTTTCGGCCAATCTTTCAGGCGAAACACGAGTACCTTGGCACGCGCCTCATCTGTCAGATAGACCTGATATTCACCATTATTCCGCATGAAAACATTGAAGCCATGCGGCGTTTCCGGCCCACCGGTATGGTGTAACCCGGGCGACGGACACGAACCGATAAGCGAACCCAGATGCTCCTGGGTCAGATGGTTATATACCTCAATCCTACCACCACCGTCTTCAGAATCGTAATAATAATTACGTTCATAGACATAGAAAAAACAATCTCCGACCACTTCCATGCTTTTCGGAACTGTATTTCGATATTGTTGCGGGTCATAAATAACACCATCACTCGGATCAATTGACCAGCGAACTGTGGGATTGCCATCGCTCCAGTTATCGTATCGCAGCATCGCCTTGCCGAGAAAGCCCCAATGGTCATCCGTCTTGGGATATGCCTGAGGATAACCACCCAGATACAGTGTATCCGTTTCAGGAACATATAGAATTCGCCGCATATACACTTTCGACGTCTCGTTGGAATGATCCGGATAGAATTCCAGTGGTGCAAACCATGTTCGATCCGGTAGCACTGGATAGATCGGCGCGCCGATACTGTTAATACCTTTGAATAGGTACTGACTGATACGACCATCCGCATCACATGTCCAGATATGCCCATTGCTATCCACGTGCCAACCCCACACTTCATACCGGCGCTGGGCCAATTCCACTTCACTCGCATCATACTCATCGGGTTTGCCGTCTCCCAATCCATCACCGTTTTCATCACGCCAGTTGAACCATCGTACATCTGCGACAGCGATATCATCGCACGGCGGATTCTGAGGCTCGGGATTGACCATGGCCGTAAGCATGTACAACGGATTGATCGTCGCGCATGGAATCGCAATTTCACTATCCTGCGTAAACCTGTAAATACGATAACCACTGGCATGCTGATCATGAACATACATAAACCGGTGAAACTGACCATTACTGTCACTGAGATTTCGGATCACCGCATCGAACTGACCCGCCATACGAATATCCCAATCTGCGGGATCCAATGAATCGAATTGGGTCCAACCGGCACGAGCTCGCCAATCAGTTGGATAGGTAAAGTGATCCAGAGTAAAACCCCGGTAGGTCCATTGCTGGCCGGGCGGCTGCGACCAGTCCATAACAAAATGTTCATGTTTCGTGTATAAATCGATCGCATCCGATTGATCATCTGCATCACTGACATCCAGAAATTCCAATCCATATTTCGACCAGATGTGATTTCGGTTCGAATCGAACTTTCGGATCCAGACGCCAAGCCCTTCATTCAGATACTCGATTGGCGGGCCTTGACCACCAACGTAAATATTACCTTGATCATCAAAACCAAATCCGCTGACATAATTGAATTTCAACGGATGCACTTCACCCGGCTTGGAATCAAAACCATGCACAGCAACCATCGTCCGGGCCCAGACACCACCTTCAACACCAAAAGTATCGACCGGACTGGCAGCATCACCACCTGAAGCGTCCATGATCAGAAAACGATGCCTCCCCGGTGCAGAATCAAATACCCAGATCTGACCATTGGCGTGGACTTTAACAACACTCGGATCGATGAGGTTGGTAATCGCCTGCCCGAGATACGCTCCGCTCATACCATTGTAATGACCGACTCGCCCAAGCGACGGCTGAATCACCCATAAGTGGCCATCACTATCCACATCGAGCTTATAGCCACCAGGAATGGGTAAATCCGCAATATGTCCCATATCCAAATGATAGACATGGACAACGTTCTCATGATGGTTACTCGCATACAGCCTGTTACGCACCCGGTCAACCGCCAGGCCGCGGGTATGTTGATACAAGCCGCCTGCCCCATGCCCCTCACACATGCCAGGCAATTCGTACCGCAATTGTGTAAATGATACATTGGCACCGGACTTGGTTAGTCGCCAGATGCCATACGGCCCTGTGCCATTACGGCCCAGTGCATAGATATGCGTATTACTGACACCGACATCAAAACCCGCACGACCAAACATATTTTCTCCCATGCCAATGGGCTCGCCATTGGCATTATAGATTCCGACATTACGTCCGTTTTCATCCCAGCGACAGGTCGCGAATAACGTTCCGTCCGTATCGACACACATCCCATCAATACGACCCTGAATATAACTCTGTCCCGAACCATGATCCTTACCCGGATATGAATTACCCAACCAGGTCGTCTCATAATCACATGCACCAAACGGGCCGACAGCCTGTAGTTGAGCGGTTACGCACAACCACGAGAGAATGATCGCGATCCATACAAAGACAGGGAATCGATGCAGCATTGTTTTCTCCTTTTCTCTTCACTGCGGACTGAATCATCAAACATCCCTTGGCTCAAAGGAAATTCGATATGCCCACACGCATTGAATGCAGCACAGGCCGGGACTATCGACACCCGGCCTGCGCTCCTGGAAGACGTTATATGTCATTGAGCACCAACTGTGGTTTGATGAAATGATGCTGCGGCGACTCGTCCAGGTCTGCCTGTATGCGAGCCTGCAATAACCGAACCAATTCCACGCCGATGTCATAATTACATTTGTCGATAGTCGCCGCCGGTGTAAAGGGGCACCATTTCCGTTCGTTGAAAGCATAATTCCAGTAATTGTCATAACCCACAATCAGCACATCACGTCCTACTTTCTTACCCAGGCGATCGCAGGCCGTGGCAATGGGATATACCAAGCCATCACTGATCGTCATGATAGCGTCAATATCAGGTTGCTCGGAAAATATTTCCTGAAGCATGGCGACGGTATAGCGAACCTTCATATCGAATTCCTCCCGTGTAAAAAGATACACAGGCACATCTCGTATATGGACTTCCGATAAAGGTTCCAACCCTGCTTCAGACATGGCTCGCTCATAGCCGCGGTCACGCATATTCAGCCATTCATAATCCATTCTTTCGTTCAACTTGGATTCCCAGTAGCGCAAGATGTTGCGGCAACCCTTGTCGATCAAACAACGCGTGAGGATACAATTGCCGATCTCCTGATCGGAGCATACGGTATCAAAGTCATTCAATTCCGATTCGTACCCATAGACGGCAGTCGGTATCCGGGCATCTTTAAGCATCTGCAGATAATCGAAGTTGATCATGGGCAACGCGGGATCGTAAAATCCAATCACACCCATCGGCCGCTGGTTGATAATCTGCCGCATTCTTTCCAATGTCAGTGTTTCCGGATGCACGGCCATATAATTGATCTTCTGCCGCGTCATCTCCTGCATCACCCCAACCTGAACATACTCCATGAATCCGGGTGACAAACTTTCTAATTTCATCTCGGGGAAAATGCCAAAGACGATACACACATCCGATAGCGCTGACGTTCTTTCAGCTGCATAGGTGGCAACGATACGGCGCCGATTCGCCACTTGAATGAGCCCTTCACCCTCGAGGTCCTTCAGTACCGCCCGGATCGTTGAACGTGATGCAGAGAAATGTTCGACAAGCGACTGCTCGGTAGGCATCGCATCGCCGGGCGGCAACTGACCGCTTGCAATCCAATCACGAATCGTCCGATTGACCCTCGCCCGAGGTGTACTGCTGCCGAGATCGGCCCTTATATCAGAATATTTATCGTCATTTTTTAATGTCATTATATGGCCTCTAAACAAATAATAACATACAATCTATAATAATATGATACTTTCAAGTATAAAAAAATCAATGCAGAAATGACGCTATTAGCTTAAAATAACGTGATATTTCATCAGTTATTCACATCCTTTTAGAGCATATTAATCAACCTTGTAGCGCCACCGGCATTTGTTAGGTATGCTA
>CAYRND010000161.1:0-7779 GCA_964425365.1 uncultured Phycisphaeraceae bacterium | reverse complement strand
TTAATAGCATACCTAACAAATGCCGGTGGCGCTACAAGGTTGATTAATATGCTCTCGAATCGAAGTCGATAGTCAGCGATCTCCTCACGTGTGTAAAAAAGCGATGGCATCAACATCGCGGAATCGACCAGAACATCAGACTCCAGCTCGCCGACCCGCAATTTGCAATATTCCCGGTCAGCCTCCTCCAGCAAGTGACACTCATACAACACCTTGACCAGAATCAGGCGAGCAGACATATGATCCGGCTCCAGCGCCAGAACACGGCGGCAACATGACTCCGCCTCACGCGAATAACGATATCGCCAGTACGTCACCGCCAGATTGTACAACGCCGGTACATACGCCGAATCAAGTGATACCGCCTCACACAGACACGCGATCGCCTCGTGCTTCAAACCCTGTGAACCGGCATAAATACCCAGATCAACCAACCGGTCCACGTTCCCTCCGCATGCACTGATCGCCCGATGAACAAGATCCGCTGTCGACGATGCGATCCCCGAACGACATAATACCAGAATCAGATCAATATACGCCCTGACCGGACATTCCGGCATGGTACACAGTCGATGGTAATAACTCGACGCCTCTTCCCACCGGCCCTGACAATACGCTATCCGGCCCAGGTAACCCTGAACCACCACATCTCCGGGATGACCGGCATGAACCTTCTCAAATAATCTCTTCGATTCCTCCAGGCAACCCGATTCAAAATAAACCTGGCCAAGGTTGAAACAGGCCTCCGGATGGTCCGGGTTCAATTCAATCGCTCGCTGGAAACATCGCACCGACTGCCTGATACGGCCAAGACGGCGATGAATCGAGCCCAGGTTGATCCAGGCGCCAACGTAACGCCCATTCAATTTCAAAACCTCACGAAACACCCGCGACGACTGTTTCAGCCTGTTACGACTCAGCAGAAGAACGCCCAGATTGAAACGCGCTGAAACATTACCCGGATCAAGCTCGATCACCCTGCGGAAACTACGCTCAGCACCACGCCATTTCCCCTGCTCCGCAAGGGAAACGGCCAGATTCCCGTGGGCGACAATCGAATACTGATCCTGCTCCACTATCCTGCGGCATAATCGCTCGGCTTCACAGGCTCGCCCGCTTGCTAGCAGTGAGGCACTTCGTTTTATCAGACGCCGAATGTCCGACGGATTGGCCTGCGTCATCTCCGGGTTCCCGATATCTCATCGGACAATCACCCGGAACGCTTCAATCAACCGGTACCAGAACCATCATGCCGACAGCTAAACCCGCGCCGTGGCATGGGCACTGCCCGGAGACTGCGGACATCCCACCAGCTCACTATTCGTCTTGAATCGCTCCAACGCCTTCAATAACTGTTCCATCTGCTGCACCGGCGGCATGCTCAATAAACGACGCCTCAACGCCGTTATCGTATTCAACTCATGCTCCGACATCAGCAGATGCTCCTTACGCGTACCCGAACCCGCAAGATCGATCGCCGGAAATACCCGCTGATCTGCGATCTTCCGATCCAGAATCAGCTCCATATTACCCGTCCCCTTGAACTCCTCGAATATCACCTGGTCGCCACGCGAACCCGTATCAATCAACGCCGTCGCAATAATCGATAACGATCCGCCCTCCTGGAAACGCCTCGCTGCACCGAATATCTGCTTCGGTATCGCCAGCGCGGCCGAATCCAGACCGCCCGATAACGTCCGACCCGTATTCTGTAAGCCCGGTGCCGTATTGAACGCTCGACCAATTCGCGTTAACGAATCCAACAGAATGAGAACATCCTTACCCTCTTCCGCCCAACGCTTGCATCGATCGATCGCCAATATCGACAGACCCACATGCTGCGACGGCGGATGATCGTTCGAACTCGCCCACACCGTCGACGGTACATTACGACGGAAATCCGTCACCTCCTCCGGACGCTCATCTACCAACAACGCTATCACCTTCATACCTGAATGGTTCTTCTCCACCGCACACGCAATATTCTGTAACAGCGTCGTCTTGCCCGCCTTCGGCGGCGATACAATCATCGCTCGCTGGCCGTACCCGATCGGACAGAACAGATCCATCAACCGGCACGAGGCCGGACAACCCGGATACTCCAACGTGATCCGCGGCTGGGGATCGATCGTCGTCAGATCATCGAACTTCGGCGGTAACTTGAATTCATCCAGCGGCTGACCCTCGATCTTGTATACCTTCGTCGCACGAAGCGCACTCGGTGCGATCGCGTTGAACTTGTACTTCTTCTTCTCACTGATCTTCACCCCGTTCTTCAACGCCTGTGGACCTCCCACCGGCTTGCCCAACTCCACCTCCAGCTCCCAGCCCGCTCGCAACGAATGCTTCTGTATCAGATGACTCGGTATCACCGGGTCATTCGGCGATGCCACGTACGTGTTCTCAAGTATACGCAACCGGCCGTCTGCACGGTTGAACAACTCCAGTATCCCGCTTGCTCTTGCCATATTGTCCTCTTAATTGCGGTTGCCAGGAATACCGCTCTTGCGATGTACATTCATCTTATACCAGAAAACAATGACCATCCTCCAACGGTTACCCTCATCCCAATCACCGGCACACTACAAAAAAACATCACGCTCATACAAACTGTCCTGGTGCAGCCTGCTCACGCTTCATATATACGCCGGTCGCGGCAAAAACCGCTCATCTCCATATGCATCGCTGCTCTCACAACTTGATGATTCATCTTTCCCGAAATCATACCTTCCGGACACGGCTTCACATACGCCGTATTAACCGCAGGTTGAACCGCCTGCTCCCCTCATATGCTTGATTCCACGATGCCGCTATCCATCTTCAAACCTATAACTGGTATCCGCTCATCGGCATCTTTCATGAAATAGCCGCCTTGTCTCACCGATCGATATTCAACACTTGTCGGCTCGTTGAAGCAACGTTGCGAGGAAACTTGTCCACCTCACATACGTCCCTTATAGAGATAAGTCACTTTTATCAGATTCGGCTCTTTCCATCAAGTACCAAAGCACATTTTCACCAATATTCGCAAAAAAACATTATAAAAATTCAGTACGGCCTTATTATACGAAGAACCGAAAATAGTGTAAACAGCAGACACAGCACAACCACAATGCACGGGCCGGGACTGAATACTCCCGCCTCAAGACTCAACAGAATACCGCCTCCCGTGCCCATCAGACCGATCATGACCGACCACATCAACACACCCGACATGCGGTCACTTATACGCAACGCTGTCGCAGACGGTAAAACCAGTAACGCGGAAACCAGCACGAAACCAGCCAGTCGAATCGATAAGACAATCGTCAGGCTTAAAAGAATCAACAGAAGATAATAAATTACACCCGTGCGAACACCAAATACCCCCGAAACCGGCTCGTCAAACGTGAAAAATAAAATCTCCTTGTAAAACAGCCATAAAACCATGCATATCAATCCGCCCATCACCATCGCAAGCCACATCTCCAGCGAACTCACATTCAGTATCGAACCGAACAGCAATTGCTCGTAACCCGGCAGATTGCCCGTCACACCCACCAGACGAACGTACCACGGATACTGCCGAAGAACCGCCGCCAGGTCCGTCATCAACACGCCCCATGACATGGTGCCTACCAGAATGATCCCGATCGCCGTATCCGTCTCAACACGTTGACGCCTTACCATCAACCCCATCAATATCGCCGCCACCAGGCAGAATACAAATACCACCACGGATTGCTGCCAGCCCGTAACCCAGCCCAGCAGGATCGCCGTTCCTACGCCGCCGAAACCGGCATGACTGATGCCCTGGCCGATAAACGCCATACGCTTCAATACCACGATCGTACTCAAAAGCGAACATAATACCCCCACCGCCATCGCCGTAAACAACGCCCGGCGGGCAAAATCAAATTCCATCAGTAGCTCGATCGCATTCATCAATAGCTTGCCATTATGCTCCGCCTGCCGGCAACGCCGCCGCAATGTCATGCTCAAACACCTGGGCCAGTATCTCCGGCGTCAATCCCGCAGGCGAATCATGATAATGTATACGCTGCCTCAAACACGCGATACGATTACATCCCGCCGCTACCGCCTGAAGATCATGACTCACGATAATCACCGTGATTCCCAGCGTCTCATGTAGTTCATGTATCAACGATGCAAAACGACGCTGACCCGCTTCATCAATACCCACCAATGGCTCGTCCAGAATCAGTATACGCGGACGCGGCGAAAGCGCTCGCGCAATAAACACTCGCTGCTGCTGACCGCCAGATAACCGCCCGAAACGCTCCTCTGCCAAACCACGCACCCCGACTTGCTCCATCATCTGCTCGACATATTCCAGATCACCCCGGCGATATCCACGCAACAAACCCGTTTTGCCCACAAGACCCATACGCACCACCTGCCTCACACTCACTGGAAATCGCCATTCAACGTCATGACGCTGCGGAACATAACCAATGATCTCGCCACCTGAACATGCCGCTCGCGGTGACATGTCCGCTACACACACATGACCCTCATATCCATCCAGCATACCCAACATGATCTTCAACAGCGTTGTCTTGCCCGCACCATTCGGACCAATGATCCCCAGATTGCAACCCTGCTCGATATGAAGGGTCACATCATACAACGCATAGCCACTTGACTCGTCATCGCCATGACCATCACCACGATCACCACCGGCCTCAGCATAACGATAACTCACATGATCAAGACAGATCACATCTCTGCCCGGTCGATGACTCTCAAAACTGCCATGACTGCACATATGGCCTGAACCGGGTTCATCCGGTAGGCCGTACCCACCGCTTTGTCCGTCCTGTGAATGAACAGTCATGTTCCATCCGCCTGCGAATGCTGCTGACCCGACACCAGTACATCGACATTCGATAATATCATTTCCTGGTACGTGCGGTATCCCTCAACACCGGGATGACCCAGCGGGTCCAGTCGGTACACCGCTACCCCCGTCTCCCGGCTCAGGCCTGCCGCGGCGACATCCGGAAACTGCGGCTCGGCATAAATCACACCCAACTCGTAACGCCTGATCGCATTGATCGCATCCACCAGATCTCCCGGCTTCACCTCGCCTCCGGGTAACAGGTCGATCGGTATCAGATGCTGAACCACATCCAACCCGTAACGATCCGCAAACCGATCGAATGCATTATGAAACGTCATCAACTTCTTCTGCTCGAGATCACCCAGACGGCGACGGCATGTATCATCCACCTCACGCAACGATCGGATCAACGCCGAACTACGCGATTCTATCAACGCACGATGATCCGAAAAAGCCTCCGCAAACAACGGGCCAAGCGCCTCGATAAACTCGATCGTCAGAACCGGATCCAGCCACAAATGCGGATTCGTTTCGATTCCGACTCGACCGGCATCATCTCCATGATCGTCATGATCCTCATGATGATGACCATCATGGTGATGATGATCATGATGATGGCCATGATGGCCGCCGGCAGGAAGCTCGATACCCACAAGATCCGAAAACACCACAACTCGATACGCCCCGCCGAAACGTGATAATGCCTCTTCCACCCAAAGATCTATCACACCCCCTGAAAGCACCAGAACCTTCGCACGACTCAACTTCGCCAATTCCTCCGCTCGGAGCTCAAAACCATGCGGCGAAACACCCGGCGGTATCAACGTCTCCACTTGAGCAATATCTCCCAGCAACTGCGATGACAGATCCGCCAGCGGATAAAGACTCGCCATAACAACCGGCCTGGCAGAATCATTCGACGTATCACCGGCCGGCTCTTGCCTGCCGCAACTTATCATTACCAGTACAGGCAGACATATCAGCAATAAAACAACTGACCCATATCGATAGCCCATCTTTGACCTCTTTTCTATTACTCTCACCATCCTATCACTATCCTATACACAGGGAAAATACCTGGTCACCTGTACGGCAGCCGGATAGAACGCCTTCCACCACATCTGCTCCAACAAAACAGCCCGACCCTTGCCTCCTCACGCTTGTCTGTAATTAAGCGACGCCCGCACCGTCAATCGTCAGATAACCGTTTTGCAGGTATATTATTATGAACAATTAACGTACTTGATCATCATGACGCGCAGGAACTGATTTCAACCATGCCGGATATACACGAAACCCACGAAACCGACTCTGAAAAAACCGTCGTCGTACTCGGCGGACATAAGTCCGGTACATCCGCAACAGCAGGGGTATTGCAACTACTCGGTGTGACCATGGGCGACCGATTACGCGACGCCGATGCCAGGAATCCCACCGGCTACTTTGAAGATATGGATATTCTTCGTATCAACGATGAAATCCTTCAGGCCGCCGATGCCGACGCCTGGCATCCGCCTGATCGACAGACGGTCATGTCACTTCGAAATCAATTCGACGGCCGAATCGCCGATGTCATCGCTTCACGTAACCAACGCTACCATATCTGGGGTTGGAAAGTCACCACCACCAATATCACCATTGACCTGTTCCTGCCGCATCTCAGAAATCCGCATTTCGTCGTCGTCCTGCGTAATCCGCTTCATGTGGCAATGTCTTCCATCGAACACACCGCCGGCAATACCAGACTGCTCGAAGCGCTTGACCTGGCCATCTTCTGGAACCGGGCTATCGTCGATTTCCTCACCCGTTATCCGAAATATCCGAACCTCATCATCGGCTATGAAAACCTGGTCGCTGAACCCGCAGCGACCGCTCAGAAAATTGCCGGGTTTCTCAACATGAAACTTCAACCCCATCATCTCGACGACGTCGAACAATTCATCATCCCACGCGATAGAATCAAACAGGTAAAAGCCGGTATGCGAATTAGAGAACGATTCAAAAACTGGCGGCTCGGATGGCTCTATAGACTCTGGAACCCCTGATCCCAGATCACCCCACACTTCATTCCCGCTGTCCCATGCTTACGAATCCCAATCCCAACTCCAGACTCCCCATTAAAAAAAGAATCCCGAGGCCTTTAGGGCCTCGGGATTCATAAAGCCGGCAATGACCTACTTTCCCGCAGTGGCAGTATCATCGGCGCAGTGGGCTTAACGGCCGTGTTCGGTATGGGAACGGGTGTGACCCCACCGCTATGGTCACCGACAAAGGGCATAATCCGCGTCAGCGGTATCTGCCCGGGGGTATTCACTTTCTTCATCTTGTGACGATCATATTCAATACGTCACAATCGTGTATCAGATCAGGCGGCATCGCTTCATGTGCAATACCGATTTTCGATCATCCAGTATCCGACAAGAACTCGGATCAACCGACTTCAATAACGCAGGCAAGTCACCTGCATGCGCGTCATCGATCGCCGGTCGGAGTGACTAAGCTTTCGACCGTTAGTACCGCTCACCTTAGAGCATTTCTGCCGTTACAGCTGCGGCCTATCAACCTGGTGGTCTGCCAGGGGTCTATCTCCCGATAAATCGGGACAGCAACCCTTATCTTGAGGGGGGCTTCCCGCTTAGATGCTTTCAGCGGTTATCCCTGCCTAACGTAGCTACCCAGCGGTGGCCTTAGCAGGCCAACTGGCGCACCAGGGGTTAGTCCTTCCTAATCCTCTCGTACTAGGGAAGAATCCTCTCAAGGTTGCAACGCCCACGACAGATAGGGACCGACCTGGCTCACGCCGGTCTGAACCCAGCTCGCGTGCCACTTTAATGGGCGAACAGCCCAACCCTTGGGACCGCCTACAGCCCCAGGATGTGACGAGCCGACATCGAGGTGCCAAACCGCCTCGCCGCTATGGACGCTCGGAGGCGATC
>CAYRND010000160.1:4967-8083 GCA_964425365.1 uncultured Phycisphaeraceae bacterium | reverse complement strand
GGGGGGGGGGGGGGGACAAAGGGGAACAACATACAATAATTACTCAAACAATGTCTATTGTCCCCATTTTCTAGCTCTATCATGTAACGTCAATAAGTTCGAATGCATAAATAGAGGAATTGATTTATCGTACAAATACTGATAACACCACCAGGACCACCACCGTGATGACAGCAGACACGGCAGCAATGCTGGTCAGTGATCGGCCGATCATACGATCGATCCAGCTTCGAGGCCCGAGTGTGTACTGCAAGCCAAGCAGAACGAACAGACCCGCGATGATGCCGTAAGCTTCCGCGCAGAGCATCACAACGATTGACTGATAAATGTCTGTCTTTGGCATCCTGACCAGAAAAATGAGACCTGTGTATAACAGCAACCCGACAGCAATCAGCACCGGTCCAACAAATACACGCTGAATTAAATCAAGGCAACCTCGCATGAGAGACGGTTTGCTCTCCGTTGACTGGTCACCGTGACTTCTGGCTGTTGCATGAATCGTACTGTTTTCGTTTACCCTTTTCAGTGTCATCAAACCAGTCTCTCAAAATTCGATTCGGAGACCGCCGGTGAATGTATGGGCGGTGTAGTGTTCGCGGAATTCGCCGGCGTAATCGATTGAGAGGTTGAATGATTTGTTGGCGAACATCGTCAAGCCAAAGCCGGCCAGCAGGCCGTGTTGTTCGACTTCGCTGCCTTCGGTGGAGAATTTCAATGTCGGTGCGCTGTCGAACGCCGCGGTCAGCCGGCGGTCGTCGATATTGAAATCATAATCCCAGGCAACCATCCCTTCAGGGATCATCACCCAATCATTCAGCTTGAACGGGTGTAAAATTCGCATTCCCAGGTCAGATACCAGTGATTGAGTTGTGCGTCCATCGACATACAGATTCGCACCATTCAATCGCTCTTCACGATAACTTTCCTCATCAAGGCATGAAAACCGCATCGCCGCGTACGGTTGGAGCAGCCAATCCTCGACGTAGAAGTTATAGCCGCCTTCGATATATGTCGACAGTGCCTCGCCGTCATGTTCACTGGTGGCGATGCCGTCCATGCCGCCGATCTGTACGGCACGGATATTACTGAAGTCATGCCATCCATAGGATAGTGCCATATCCGCATACCATTGCTCGGAAAAAACACTGCCGTAGACAGAAGCGTAATAGCTGTCAATTACCCCGCTACCGTCGTTGTCAATGTTTTCGATATCGCTATAGGCGTAACTGCCGCTCAAGCCGACCAGCAGCCACTCATTAATCAGGTAGTCATAGCCGATCGTGGTACCGGCGGAATTGGCGGTATAGCCCGTGAAGCCATTTACAGACTGCTGCTGGGCGAACTGGCCGAATACCTCCAGCCACGCCGCATTGGGCACCACCTGCTTAACGGCCATCGTCTGATCATGCGTTTCGATCGCAGACCGTACGCTGTGCATACGTTTGACCAATGTACCGATATACTGGTCGCCGGTTTCAGTTGAAGCTGTCGACGTGGCGTCATACGAAGCGGGGCTGAGCTGCTGGTATGCTTTTTCAAGGCTCTTGACATCGGGTAACGCAAACAACTGCTCGGCGAACGGGGCAAAACCCTCAGCCTCACCGGTTGCCAGAATCCGATTGATGTAATTCGCCACATCGTCCTGTGCGGCCGTCAGTCCGTCGGGCGAGGTGTCCACCACGGTCTCGAGCCGCATCTGTCCGCCGTTGGAATCAAAAATAAGGTGGTGATCCAGCACCGCCGTGCGAGTTGCCTGCAGCGACACCCCTGAATCAACCATGCCATCGGCTGCACTGACCAGTACGTTCTTGTAGGTACCATTGGAAGCGAGACCGACGTTCAACAGGTCGACTTTGACGGTCCCCGCCATCCGGGCGCTGCCGGTGACCTGGACTGAATCAGCCTGGTAAGTTTTCATATCCAATTCCATGATCATCCTGGCCGTGCTTGTCTGGTTCAACAGCCCCGTCAGTGCCGTTTTACAGATCAGTCCTTTTCCTCCCGGCGAGAACGTACCTTCATTGACAAGTAAGGCGTTATTACCGAGATGGAGGATATCGCCGCTGTTGAGTGTTGCGCCGCGGTAATTGTAAAAACCATTGGCGCCGTCACCCAGATTGACCACTCCGGTCACCACGCCGTAGTTTCTGATGCGATCGTTGCCACTCGCGGTCGAAAAGGCCGTTCCGTTCGGCCCGGCCACTGTCGTAATGGCGCCCCGGTTGGTGAAGATGTTATCCTCGCCATCGAGGAACTTGACAGCTCCTTCACTGTTGCCGATCACCGTGCCTCGCAGGTAAGTAAAATCGATATTTCTTTTACCGGCGGTACCCTCGCTTTGTGCAATAACGGGCACTGCGCCTTCACCGGTTGCGATAATATTCCCTGCAACCGTGACAATGACATCACCGCCAAGGTCGGCTCCGCCGACACTTTGTGCGAAGATGCCGTGTGCATATTTGCCGGTGGTGATGATATCTCCGGTGTGATGGACTTCGACCTTTCCACCGTCGCCGGTTTTACCGGCACTACCGGCAAAGCCGAACCCTTCTCCGATCTGACCGCCGATCCCGCCGCCGCCACCGACGCTTTGAGCGAAGATACCGATCGAGCCATCCCCATGCGTTTTGATAGTGCCTGTGCTGTTGACCAGGATATCGCCACCATTACCACCTGCTCCACCAGAACCGCCGATGGCCAGGTTGATACCTGACTCGTTGATCCCCATGTCGGCGTTCCCGGCGTATCCGCCGCCGCCGCCGACACTCTGTGCAAACAGGCCGTGTGCCGCCACGCCGTACGTCTCGATACCGCCGAGAACGTCTATCTCGATGTTACCGCCGGCACCTCCGAACCCACCACTACCGCCGAGTGTGACTGACCCCTCCCCGCCGGTCGCACCTGCGCCGCCGATACCGCCGCCGCCGCCGATGCTCTGGGCCAGTACGCCGATAGCGCCGTCCCCAACGGTGATGATGCTGCCGGTGTTGTTGACTGTTACGGTTCGGCCCATTCCGCCGCCGCTGTTGCCGCTGCCGCCCAGTGCGATATGCACATCACCCTCGTCCTGTATCGGAAGCAGATCAAGAAACGGCTCCAACTCCTCGGGCACGCCG
>CAYRND010000160.1:0-4957 GCA_964425365.1 uncultured Phycisphaeraceae bacterium | reverse complement strand
TGCCAGTCCAGGCCGTGATAGCCGCCGCCGCCAACCCCGCCACCACCTCCGACACTCTGGGCGAGGATGCCATAAGCGTCTGCACCATGAGTGATGATCGAGCCCTCATTGTTGACATTGACAATACTGCCGTCACCGGCTTCGCCCCCTTTACCGCCGATGCTCAGTGTTGCACCTGCACTGATGCTGCCGGGATCAGGCAACGGGTCGGATTGACTCCAGTTGGAGGGGTCGATACTCAAAATCATCGATCGTGCACTGCCGCCGCTGCCGCCGCCCCCACCGACACTTTGGGCGAAGATACCATGTGCGCCATCGCCTTCTGTTTCAATATGACTGCTGTTGATGACATCCACCTGTCCACTGTGGTTGCCACTGCCGCCGTCACCACCCAGTGCCATTGCAAAGTCGACCTGCACTTCGACCTGCGGTTTCTTTGCACCGTCCGATTCACCGGGCATCGAGATGTTTGCCGTTGCCGCGATGCTCTTCCCACCATCACCGCCGCCCCCGCCGATGCTCTGGGCGAGGATGCCATAGGAATAATCATCCCTGGTATTGATCGTGCCGGTGTTCTCGACACAAACATCGCCACCCACGCCGCCGCTGCCACCATCGCCGCCCATGCTCAGGGCGATATTCACACTACCTGTGGGATAAGGCTCGGGGATGGGAATCAGGCTGCTGAAGTTGACCATAACGGCACCGCTTGTGCCACCCGCTCCGCCTTTGCCGCCGACGCTCTGGGCGAAGATACCGTATGCGTATTCATCATTGGTTTGTATGGCGCCGCTGTTATAGACATTCACATCCCCACCGGTATTGCCCCTGCCGCCGTCGCCGCCCATAGCCAGGGACAATCCGCCGAACGCCGTCACGCCGCCTGAAATGCACAAGCCGCCGCTGCCGCCGCCGCCACCGACGCTCTGGGCGAGAACGCCATGACTTTGTGAACCATATGTGGTTATATCGGCATCGGTGTATACGTTAACCAGTTGGCCGATTCCGCCCTCACCGCCGTCACCACCGAAGCCCAGTGAGATGGACGCCGGGGTCAGCAAAGAACCGGTAATGGTCGTTCCACCGTTGCCGCCGCCGCCGCCGACACTCTGGGCAAGGATACCGAACGAGCGATCGCCTTGCGTGGTGATGCTGCCTGCAAGGTAATCATTATCACTGCCAAGGTTGACGATTCCTGCCGAACTGCCCTTGCCGCCATCACCGCCAAAGCCCAGGTCCAGCCCGATCCCGCCGCCGACACTTGCGGCAATACTGAATCCGCCGTTACCGCCGCTGCCACCGACGCTTTGGGCCAGAATGCCGTGTGCATCATCCTGCTGCGTGGCAATGTCGCCTGTCGATCTGACCGTGACATCACCTCCGACGGCTCCGTTTCCGCCATCACCACCGACGGAGATATTGGCGCTGTTGCCGCCGCCGATACTACCTGCCACACTGAATCCCCCGTCCCCGCCGCCGCCACCGACACTCTGTGCAAACACGGCGTGAGCGCCGAGCCCGGCGGTTTCAACACTGCCGTTGACCTCGACGGTTACCGCATCGCCAATTCCTCCGACTCCGCCCGAGCCTCCCAGCCCGAGATTCAACCCTGTTCCGCCGTAGCTACCCGCCACTGCAAACCCCCCGGCCCCGCCGCCGCCGCCGATGCTCTGGGCCAATACGCCGTAGGCTCTTTCGCCGGCCGTTTCTATGTTGCCCTCCACGTCGATCTCCACCGCACCGCCATTACCGCCGGCTCCAGCGCTGCCACCGATCGCCAGTGAAACACCAGTACCTGCTGTGGCACTGACTGCATATCCGCCGTCTCCGCCGCCGCCTCCGACGCTTTGGGCGAAAATACCGTAGGAGCGGTCACCCTCGGTGACGATGCTGCCGGCCTGTCTGCTTTCAACCTCGACTTTTCGTGCAAAGCCACCGGCGGCACCCTTGCCGCCCATGGAGAAACTGACGCCCGACGAAGCACTGATCGCCCCGCCACCGGTTCCGCCGCCGCCACCGACCGACTGGGCGAAGATGCCGTATGACTCGTCCTGGTCTGTATGAATGGCTCCTTCATTAATGACATTGACCGTACCGGCGTTACCGCCTGCCCCGCCGTCACCGCCGAGTGAAATCAGGCCGCTGGCCCGTCCACCATTACCGCCACCACCGCCGATGCTCTCGGCGAATATCCCGTGCGACTGCAGGCCGTGCGTCAGGATGGTGCCGCGGTTGGTGACCTCGACATTGCCGCCGTCGCTTGTCTGGCTGCCTTTACCACCGATACTGACCAACCCGCTCACGCTGCCGCCATCGCCGCCACCGCCACCGACGCTCTGTGCGAAGATACCGAACGAACCGATTGCATTGGTTTCCAGCAAGCCGTCATTTACAACACTGACAAACCCGCCGTTTCCACCGGAAGCGCCTTCTCCGCCCAGGCTGGTGAACAGGCCGAACTTACCGCCGCCGCTTCCGCCGCCCCCGCCGATGCTCTGCGCGAATATGGCATGACTATAGTTGTCATATGTGGTGATCTTTCCCTCTTCGAGGTTAACGACATCGATCGCTCCGCCACTGCCGCCACTGTTGGCATCTCCACCGAATGACCAGAACAATCCCCAGCTCGAGCCGCCTGCTCCGCCGAACCCGCCGACACTCTGGGCATACAACCCGTACGAGGCGAGCCCATCGGTTGTAATGTCACCGCCGCTGTACAAGGTAACACTACCGCCGTCGGTTGCCTGTCCCCCTTTGCCGGGCTTGCCGAACAGCCAGCCGCCACTGCCGCCGTTACCGGCGTTGCCGCCCAGGCTCTTTGCCCAGATGCCGTGCGACTTATTACCCGTGGTCGTGATGTTCCAATCACCATCGACATGGACCGTCCCGCCTTGCCCGCCGAAGCCGCCACCGCCGCCGGGCATGGCACCACTGCCGCTACCACCACCGCCGCCATCACCGCCGACGCTCATGGCTGCGATGCCACTGGCATAATCACCTTCGGTCATGATGGTTGCGTTGCCGGCAACCTGGACCGTGCCGCCTTTTCCACCGGACCCGCCTTTCTGGCCATGTCTCCAGACACCGCCGTTGCCACCCGGCCCGCCCGGGCCGCCAGCGCTGAATGCCATCACCCCGTTCGAGTCGTTCTGGTGGGTTGTGATCGATCCGTCGGCTTCCACCGTAACTGTACCTGCCAGCTGGCCGGGTTTGCCCGAACCGGCAGAGTGCGAAATACTGCCACCGCGTCCGCCGGCGCCCTGTCCGCCCTGGCTGTAGGCATAGATACCATGCGACTCAACGCCGTCTGTATCGATTGTCCCATGATTCGCTACGCTGACACCACCGCCTTCACCACCGGCGGTTGCATCCGCCAGCAGTTTGTCGACGTATTGCTTCAAGTCGGGAAAAACCGTTGCGTGATCGTCCAATGCCGGTTTGCCGCTGTACCCGAAAGTCTCGAAGAACGCCTCTCTGGTTTGCTCGATGCTCTGTTCATCGGTGCGTGAAAACGTTATGGCCAGCCGTCCTTTGTCAGTTCGGGTATCGCTGCCTTTCTGGCCTTCAACCGTATAATGCACGGCGACTGTTATTGATTCATCAATGGCCAGGGCATGATGCAAGTTGAGCTCTTCTTCGGTGAAGCTGACTGAATACTCACCCGTTTTATTGAGTGTGAAGGTGCCGTGTTCGATCGGGTTGCCTTGATCGTCGGTTATGATCCGGCCGCTTTCGTCGATGAGTACGCCACGTACCTCGATGCTATTGCCACGCTCGATAGCGGCGGATTGACCAGAAACATTGCTGTAGACATCCAGCACTTTGAATTTAAAGCCGTTTTCCTTGAAATTCCGTAGTTTATCGATGACGGCTTGGGAATAACCTGTGCTGCTGCTGCTGGCCAGAATGCCATGGGCGATGTTGCCTTTGGTGGTGATATCACTGTAACTCGTGATATCCACCTGTCCGCCCGGCACTGCCGGGTCGTCTCCGATCAGCGGCACATCGAGGAATGGGTCATCAGGTACCGCACCAAGCGCTGCACCTTGTGCGATGCCTGTAATACCACAGGCGTTGGATCCCGATCCGTCGATCGTTACCGTTTCATCATTGCTGCCTGCCTGGATGACGACATTGGTGCCGGCCAGGCTATGAAAATAAACCCCGGGTACGGTGGTCCCCTCATCGAGTCCCAGCAATTGGAGGGTATAAATCGATGACGATGACGGATTGGTATAGTGAGTGACCGTCACGCCGCCGGTTTGATTGTTGCTGTAGGTGGCGGTGTGTCCTTCAATATCAGGCGGTGTCGGTTCCGCATTCAACAAGACGGGTAAAAATACCCAAACAGTCCAAGCCCCGATGAGTCGGCACCGCTTCATCATTTCTCTCCTTGGCAGATAGATCCCAATCAAGTGAAATCATACCGGACGGGATTACTATAATGAATTAATATCAATTTGGATAGAGTGATCCGAGCCTGGTTGATACAACGTCAGGGCAATTGCATCAAAATCGCTGGTTACCGAACCTCTCGAAACAACCGGCGATGAAATAACAGAAATGCTGCGATTTCGGTCGCCAGCCAAACCCCCGGCGTCGCATCACCGATCGTTCATTGCTTCATTGCATCACTGCTCTCAGCCCCGAGCCCGTTCATCGTGGGTCGGCGAGATTCAGCACCCCGATATATCGGGGATGAATCGGGGAAGGGTCGGGATTGACCATAGCGCCAGGCGTGCGATGAATAATCCGAAATACCGAAAACCGTTTTCCGATTCCCGATAGCGACCCCGACCCCGATGCGGAGTGGCACATCATCCATCGTTCATTACATCACTGCATCATTACATCATTGTTCTTCGCCCCAAACCGCTACACGCTCCCCCAACCTTAAAAACATTGGTTCTTCAGCAGAATCTGTGGGTAACCCACTGACATATTCATGAGTATCTAT
>CAYRND010000159.1:0-8114 GCA_964425365.1 uncultured Phycisphaeraceae bacterium | reverse complement strand
TTATTGCGCCTGCCGGGCTTGTGGGAAGATGGGTTGGCCGGACGCTTACAAAAGAATAGCCCTTTACCAAAGGAAGCTATCGATGTTCTTTTATCAGCCCTTGAAACATTGTCAGAACCAAGATGCCTCGAAAGTGTAGCCCGTTCTTTAGGAGCATCAGCTGAGTCATTCGACGGACGACCACTTGCTCATTGCTTTGAATCACAAGATGATGAATCGCTCAAATGGGCGATCATTAATACGATTGCCATTACTCGCCCGCATTCAATTGACGAATGGTTGTTACAACTCTGCAGTAAATCGCCGCATTGGAATAAGATGCTGCAAGAACTTCGTGATCGAGGTCGAGGTGTCCCGTAATGTTGTCAAGCGACCCGAACTTTTACGAAGTTAGCGAACCCGAACAGTTACGAATGGTAGATGTGGGTGGATCACGTGGCATAGTGTTCTCCAGGGTGAGGCAGGGCGACGTGTCCCGTAATGTTGGGCTTTATAGAACTCGCCGTGAAAGGCGAATTGAAGTAAAATGATAACGCGAAAGACTGGCGATTGCAACAGCAAATTGCATGTCAGCGCAGACGGATAGCTTGCTCTTTGACAAGTAAAGAGCCGAGATGAAAGTCAAGCAGCACTGCGAGTGTAATGTTTGAGCAGGCCGCCGAGTTTCCGGCGGCATTCGATCTTGCCGATGTACTTTGGTTTATCTGTTGGTGGCGGCAATCCTGTCATCGCCTTTGGTAATGTCAGGTTATTCCTGGATTGATGTGGGCGGAACCTGTTGTGAAAGTTTGTATGAATATGAAGTATATAATCCAGGTGCCGCAGGCTGAAGCCCAGGAAGTGATTATCAAGTGAACATTATAATGCGTGCATCGCACAGCCCTGACTTGCGGCGAACATTGTGCCTCGCGTGCAAAAATACCTACTGATGGGAGGATTTAGATGCGTTTGCCCTGAGGCATTGCCTCATTGACGGACTCTCCACCCGCGCATTTATGGAGCACCACATAAATATCTGCAATAGCCTACATCAATTTCACGTGCGCATCTATGAGCATCTATGACTCTGGCAAGCACTTACAGCAATAAAGCTAAAACATTCTTTTTCATGCCCTTTATAATCTTCATGCTAAGCACACAATTCTCTCCTCGGTTCAGCACGCCGTGAGAAACGTCAATCACGATTCCGAGTTCCCAAATTAAATGATCTTTCAAGGGGCAATCATACGATCAGACCCATAAGTTCCGGTTTTCTGTCATACCGGCCGCCGTGTTTTTCTGGCCGGTGGACGATCACCATGAGACAGGGAATGACTCCGTATCATGGAATGTCCGGTTTCGGAAGTTGACACTGCCGCCCCGCCCGTGCGATGTCTGACCATCGACGTGGAGGAATACTACCATATCGAGGCTGCCCACGGGGTGGTCCACCCACGTGACTGGCCGGCCATGACAACACGGGTCGAACACAACGTCAACCTGCTGCTCGAGCTGTTCGCGAAGCACGGATGCACGGCCACGTTCTTCTTCCTGGGCGACGTCGCCCGTCGTCATCCGCAACTGGCCCGACGCTGCGCCGAGGCGGGTCACGAGGTGGCTTCGCACGGCATGATGCACGACCGGCTGCACCGGCTCGGCCGGGACCACTTCCTCGCCGACCTGCGAAGCAGCATAAGAATGCTCGAAGACCAGACCGGCGGACCGGTGCTGGGCTACCGGGCACCCACGTGGTCCATCACACAAAACACAAACTGGGCGGTCGATGTGCTCATCGAGTGCGGCGTGCAATATGACGCTTCCGTCTTCCCCACCCATCACCCGCAATACGGCGTCCCGAACGCTCCGCTTTCGCCTTATCACCTCCGTTCAACCAGAGGCAACGGCCAACTGCTCGAGCTGCCACCCCTTGTCTGGCGACTGGGTGGGCGTAACCTGCCCGTAGCGGGCGGCGGATACTTCAGGCTACTGCCACTGAGACTCATGGAGAACGGCCTGAAGCAGGCCGCCGCACAGAACCGGCCCGCCATCATCTACTTCCATCCCTGGGAATTCGATCCCCAATGCCCGCGTATGCCACTGTCGGTACTTGGCAAAATAAGAACCTACACCGGCCTCAGCCGCACGCATGCCAGACTCGACGAGATCATCTCGAAGTACAGGCCCTGGTCGGCTATCCGGGACCAGCTCGATGACATGAAACGCGACGCGGCGAACGCGGATCCCTTTACACTCTAATGTGAAAATAAAAGCAACCCGCCCCTACCTCCTCACCCCACCCCGGTCCCACCCCGGATTACGAGCACAAAACGCCGGCGAACGTCTGCACGGGGTAGTGAACACATTACCGGGAAGTGTCTTACGCTGCGTCGAACATCGGGCGGTGATTCGCTTCGCCTTCAGGTCGCCTGCCGCCGACCAGATCGATCAGCGGCCGCAGAACCTCAGACCAGGCGTATCGCTCTTGAACGCGACGTCTCGCTGCCGATGCGATTGCCAGGCGATGCGATTTGAAATTCATCAGTCGCGTGATGTGCGAGACATATTCATGCGTGGAACCCGCCGTCACCAGGTGCGTGCCGGACTCGGCGTCGATCCCCTGCCCTGCCCCAGGTGAACAGACTACCGCACGTGACGACGCCATCGCCTCGAGCACCTTGTTCTGAATCCCCGGCGATATTCGCAGCGGAGCGATCACCACCGAGGCACGCGACAACTGCTCACGAACGTCACGCACCGGGCCGACCACCTCCACATAACGGTGGCGGGCAAGCTGCTGGATCCGCGGCGAGACATCCCGGCCGACGATCAGAAGTCGGGCGTCAGGCATCCTGCGCCTGAGCTGCGGCATGACACGCTCGACAAACCACGATACGCCGTCCACATTCGGCTTATAGTTCAATACCCCGACAAAGACCATCAGATGATTGTCAGGATCATCGAGCGGCTTGAAATAATCGAGATCAACACCATTGCCCACGACTGACAAGCCCGGTGAGTAACCCACTTCACGACGGTATACCGAAGCCTCGGCTTCACTGACAACCGTGATGGCGTCGAACGGATCATTCCCGCCGGACTCGATGCGTCGTAGTCGTTTCGACTCGGCCGCGTAGACCCACCGCATCGGGCCCGAGGCAAGCTCGGCGTAATGCCGCCATTTCACCGAGTCCACGTCGACCAGGTCCAGTACCTGTCGCATCGCCATACCATTCGACGCTGCGACAAGTTCCCTTGCATATCGCACCATACCGGTGCAGTAGATGAATACCGCATCAAACGGCCGCTGATGATGCCAGTTGATCACGGTCTTCGCCAGTTTCGGCGAATAGAAGATCGATGGCGTCACCGCCTCGCCCGTCAGAAACGCCAGGCTGCCCCGGCATCGTCCTGACATCGGCGAGATCGGCTCCACGGCGAAACGTGACGTCAGCGATTGCAGCACTCGCTGCTGTTCGATATCAGCAGGCATATCGGAGCAGCAGGCAAGTGACACTTCGTAGTGGCCGGCCAACTCGCGGAGAATATGGAAACTGCGTATCCGATCACCGCGGTCAGGCGGATAGGGAATCCGATGGGCCAGCATCAGAACGCGCCTTACCGGCCGATGCACATGCTGAAATGGATAGGTATTCACAGTCATAATCGCCAGCCGTGATATTTCAACTACTTTCATCGGCCAGTTGTCGATAATGGCTTCAGGCGACCAGCCCGATAACACGCATGGAAATGGGATTACTCGAGGAACAGCTCGCTGATCACTTCCGTCGCCCCGGTTCGCGGGATGATCGCCGTGCAATAGGGGTAATCCGCCACCGCCTCAAGTTCACCTTCAGGCTTACCCGGCAATGACTCACCCACTGCACGGACTATCAGATACTGGCCCTCACGATTCACCGAATCGATCCGAATACGGAAATCTCCGAACTGTTCACCCATCGCCAGAAGAATAAGATGATGCTCATTAAAATCGACGTTGACTTCCGCCACGTCGGCGACGTTCAATCGATCCAGCTCAACCTGGCTGCGGATCACTTTTTTGACAGGCGATTTGAAGGCAGATGCTCGCCCGCTGTTGGTATCGACCAGTTTTATCGGCCCCGACTGCGGCTGAGGCGGCAGATCGGGTGGCGGGTCAGCAGTGGTCGGCGGCATGATCTCCGGCTGGACAGGCTCAACCACCGGCGAAGACGCCGGCTCTTGTTCCGGTTCCGCGGAACGATCACAGCACGGCGTCAGAGCAAGTACACTCAATACCAGCACCAGCCGCCATAAAAAATATAATCGCATCTGACTGACTCCGCAGGCAACGGTAAAATATGTCTGCTACATCGGACAATACCGGCACATGATTTGAATATATGAGGGCAGCAAACCATTCGCCCCGCTCATGCAGCGATCATTATACGATATGACGCATTCTCATGTTCGATTACGATTGCCGCTGCCATCACCCGGCCGGCGAACACTTCTCCAGCTTCATGCCGTGAAATGCTCGTCCCTCGAGACGATACTTCCGCTCGAAATTCGTGCCGACGACTTCGCCTTCTCCCGCGGACTGCGGGCGATCGAACGCACATCGTCGAAACAGCTCCGGCACGCGAGAGACATGATCCAGCATCCACTCGTAATAATCTCGATGGTCTGTTGCGATCAGGACACTGCCCTCTTCGGCAAGTACACGATGCAACTGGCGCAGAAACCCTTCCTGGATCAGCCGTCGCTTGTGATGGCGATTCTTCGGCCAGGGATCAGGGAAATAAATATGCACAACCTGGAAAACACGATCATCGACGTAATTACGCAGGAACATATCGGCTTCGACATGAACCAGTCTGACATTATTCAGGCCGTGCCTGCGGCATCGATCGGCCGCGTAGCGCCAGAACGGCCTGGCCCATTCGAGTCCGATGTAATTGATATCACGCCTGATCGAAGCCTGCTGAACCAGGAACGTCCCTTTCCCCGACCCGATCTCGAGTTCCATCGGCTGAGATCGAAGTGATACGTCGAACCACTGACTCAGATCAATCCGGCCGGCGTCGAAATGGGGCAGATCATTCCGCCCGATGCCCGCTTCGCCCGGATCCAGCGATCTGCCGTGTGATAAGGAAAAACTCATATCAATCCGTTTCCATTCCACCTGTCGTTTCGACTGCCGGCCATACGTCCTCGATAACGGCACTTAATCCATGATAGCCGAACGGCAGGTTCGCAGAAACCGCCTTCCCCGGAATCCCGACAGGCCGGGGAACGTAAAAACAGTTGAAAATGCCGTATTTTCTCAGCCGGGACAAACCTCGTTATAGTGGTAGCAATGTATTGCGACCTGCATGTACATTCGACGGCATCGGACGGCACGGACCGGCCGGAAGCACTTCCCTCGCTGGCGAAACAGGCCGGCCTCGACGCATTTGCACTGACCGATCACGATACCACTTCAGGACTGGCGGCTTGCCGGGCGGCAGCAGAACAACTCCGGATTGCTTTCGTTCCCGGAATTGAACTCTCCGCCGATCCGTCTTTTATCGCATACAACGATGACCCGGATGACGAGCAGGACCTGGCGCACGGACAGGCGATACGTCTGCATATTCTCGGTTATTTCATCGATGACCAGGCCTCGCATCTGAAGACACTTCAGGACAGGCTGGTCAAGGCGCGTGCCGATCGCAATCCCAGAATGATCCTCCGACTGAATGAACTGGGTGTAAAAATCGATTACCGTGAAGTGCTTGAAGTCGCGGGGTCGGTCGGTGACAACGAAGCTTCAAATACCATCATCGGCCGGCCGCACATTGCCCAGGTGCTCGTCAACAAGGGATATGTCAAATCCATCCATGAAGCCTTCATACGCTACATCGGATCCGGTGGGGTTGCCTATGTGAGCAAGGACCGGCTGGATGTGGAGGAAGCCATCACCGCCATTCGCGACGCCGGCGGACTGGCGTGTCTGGCTCACCCCGTACAACTCGGCATCACCGAACCGGCCGAACTCGAGCACCTCATCGCCCGACTGGTCGATCTCGGGCTGGATGGTATCGAGACCATCCACAGCGACCACAAACCACGCGACATCCAACTGTTTGAAAAGCTGGCCGGACGATTCAACCTGCTCAAGACAGGCGGCAGCGACTACCACGGCAGCCGCAAGTCCATCCGTATCGGCACACCCCACATCCCATACAATTTTTACCAGTCACTTTATGCCGCATGGGAAAAACACATTGGCCGGAACCCATCCGGCAATGGTCGATAAATTGCCAGGCGTTCCCGTTAATTGCATTCGTAATACAGTTTATAAGCACCGCCTCCAGGTCTTTCATGCGGGTGTTATCACGGTCACTCCAGATGTAAGTATAGGCGTGCAGCTTCTCGGCAAGCTGCTGGGCTCTCGGTATGGCCAGGCGCGTGCTGAAACGCCTCGTTGACTGCGGCGAACTCATACGGCGGTCACGAGGAGTCTACACCCTACCCGACCATGAATCCACACGCCACACGGGTATGGCAGAGGTTTGCGCTCGCGCGCCAATCGCCACGGTCTGCCTGATTTCGGCACTCGACTTCCACGAGCTGACGACTCAGATCGCTCACGCCGTGTGGATCATGATCGATCGCAAGGGCCGACGACCGAAGATCGATTGCCCCTCCATTGAGATCGTATATGCGTCAGGCGCTTCACTGACGAGGGGTGTGGAGACACACGAGATTGAAGGTGTGAATGTTCGGATCACCAGTCCGGCCAAGACGGTAGCCGACTGCTTCAGATACCACGATCGTGTAGGCCAGGACGTGGCGGTCGAAGCACTGCGCGATTGCCTGCACCAACGGAAAGCGACGCCAAGTCAGATTTTCAAGATGGCGGAGATCGATCGCGTGGTGAAGACGATGCGGCCGTATATCGAGGCGCTGACATGACTGACAAACCTGCGAAGAACATGGCCGCGTCCGTGCGCCAACGGCTGCTGAATCACAGCCGAGCCAGTGGCGAGGACTACAGCGCGCTGCTCGCGCAGTACGCCATCGAGCGGTTTTTTGTACAGGTTGTCGAAGTCGGACTTGTCCGAACGATTTGTACTCAAAGACGCGATGCTGTTCCGCGTGTGGTCAGGCGAACTGCATAGGCCGACGAAAGACCTCGACCTGCTCGGTCAAGGCGAACCTGCGCCTGAGGCCGTTGCCAAAGCTGTGCGTCAGGTTCTAGCGACACCGGTTTTGTATGACGGCTTGAACTTCGATACTGATACGATTGTAACCGCGGAAATCCGCGAAGATCAGGAGTATGGCGGTATACGTGTCAAGCTCGTCGCCATGTTGGGCAACGCCCGGATACCGATGCAGATCGACGTGGGGTTTGGCGACGCCATCACGCCTGCGGCGCAGATGCGATCGTATCCCACTCTGTTAGACCAAGACGCACCACGGCTGCGCATGTACCCGCCTGAAACAGTAGTGGCGGAGAAGCTGGAAGCGGCAGTCGTGCGTGGCATGACCAATAGCCGTATGAAGGATTACTACGACCTGTTGGTAATTTTTCGAACTTACGATCTGGCTGACGACAATCTGGTTAAGGCCATCACTGCGACGTTCCAACGCCGACAAACTCAATTGCCTGACGAAGTGCCGCCGCGGGTTGAGTACCATCTCACTGATTTCGGTAAGCGTTTCATTCCACTGATCATGACTGTGCATGAGCTGCAATCCGAATTGGAACGCAACGCCGGGACATGACGCTCGATGTAATCGATGTGGATGAAACCAAACCACGCTCACACGCTCGAAGTTGCCCACACCGATGTGGCGATCAACAAGCAGTGTTGGTGTACTCTGCCCCGACAGTCCGCCTGGAGTTGAAGCACTTCCCTTATTAAGTAGCCCCTCTGGGCAACCGCGACTTCGTTAAATGCTCTGAGGGCGTGTGGGCTTCAAATGACCCCAATGGGAACGGCGTCCATGTCTTGAGCCAGTGGTGCCCACTGCCGGCAGAGGCAGACGATCGCACCCTGTCCGACGGTTCCTTCCAGGCTCGCCAGGGCCTTGAAGGACTGAGCCAGTTCGCGCCTTGGACTGGCCGTCTTCTTAACTTCGATCGGATGGAGGGTCTGGTCCTGCCGGAA
>CAYRND010000158.1:0-8204 GCA_964425365.1 uncultured Phycisphaeraceae bacterium | reverse complement strand
ATCAGGTCACGACTGAAGCGCACCAGGGGACCTTGATAGCGCTGTAGTGTTAATTGGGTGGGGATTGCGAGAATATAATAATAGTATGTAACTTGTTATGGCATATATTATGGATGGATTTGGAACGGTGGTAAATGGTAGTGTTTATCGAATATCATATAATGAACACTGATCTCCAAATGTGAATGGCAACTGACATGAACCACGTATACGGCAATAAGATGAGGATCAATAATAAACTGATACTCACGGCCACACTGTGTATCGCAACGCTCGTCCTGTGCATGTGCCGTGCCCTTGGCAATGAGCCTGAACAGCCGCATGGCAGCGGCCGAATCTACTGCGTTGCGGAAATTGATCTTAGCTGGGAACTGATCTGTATTGATCTAGCCGATGACAGCTACCAGCAATTAACCCAAACAGCACTCGATGAACGGCGCCCGTCCGCACCGCTTAATGGCAATTTGATCGCATACGAATCAACCAACGGCCGTATCCGTATCATGGATGGATTTGACCAGACTGAGGATATCTATCCCTATTCCAGCAGCGCACAATATGACGGCGAACTCTGCTTTTATCCGGATGGCAACAAGCTCTGTTTTGTTTCTTGGAATGATCGCAGATTGGATGATACGGATATCGGCATTTATGATATCACTACCAAAGAATATCGAATACACTGAACACCTGGCTAAGTTGAAGCTGGGAACCGACCTTCTTTGTAAATGACTCTGTACTGAACAGGTCACCGGCTTTGCTGCGCGAACATGCGGTACTGTTCGTGTACGAAGGCTCGCTGGAAGAGCCAGATCGGGACGAGGTAGGCGGCGATGAAAACGATTGGACTGGCGGCAAGCAGTACGCCGCCGTGGGTGTGGTTCCACTGCCAGACGGTAATCGCCCATAGCCCGAGGATCAGCCCGTTCAGGCACATCGCACGAGGGAGGATATAACCGAGGCTGAACCAGATCAGCTTGAGGTCCTCGACCCGGCTGAAGAGCAGTTTGACCAGGCTTCGACGCTGGTCACGGTAGAGATGGCTTTCAAATTCATTCAGTGACAGCGGCTGACGCGGCGGGAGAAACCGTGACGGGCCGATTTCATAATAGGCCGCCATCGCCAGTGCCAGCAGAGCAAACGGAAGCTGAACCGCCAGCAGTCCTTCCCAACCCGAGCCGGAAAACCGGACCACCGGGTTCAGTTCATTGGACAACTCGGGTGTGCTCAGGTACGTGCCCAGCAGATCCAGTGCCCGGCTGACAACCAGAAGAACCCCGAGTAAGACCAGCCTGCCGAGATATTGACTGCTGCTTCTCATCAAGTGTGTAACCGGCTGAAATAAGCTTTTATTCAACACTCATTACAACACGATCGCCGGACCAGGCCTTCTCCCACATGACCCTGGGTCAAACGTCGGTCTCCCCAGCACTTGACTTTAACTCCCCGACAGAAAGGTCCTTCAACCCCACACCCGTTCCGACGCCATTCTCCCACCCGCTACGAACTTCACCCGACCAGGCGAACCGAGCAATACAAAAATGAACAATGTTCGCACGCGGGCCTTATCGGGCTGATATTTTATCATCGAATCTTTACCGATTCATCACATAATTTTTAACTTGGCAAAATAGACATTTCTGGTAGAATGAGTCATGTCAGTCAGCAATCACCTTGACTTGAGTTCTGAGTTTCAGGGAATTTCGCGTTCGTAGTTAAAGACGGGAGACGAGACAATCTCACCAAGCTCAGCGGAGGGGATGTGTGTTGAGGTCCAGGGATGTACCTCACGGGAGAATACGATCAAAATGCTCCTGCTGTAACAGGCGGGGGCGGAGGAACGATGAATCATGAAACACACTTTCCTGATAACAGGATGTATGGCGACAATCGCTATGTGTCTTTACGCAGGCACGACCAGCGCGCAGCACATCAACGCCGGGTCCGGAGACAGTCAGGCGTTTGTGTCCATCGTGTTCGACGGCGGTTCGCCGGCTTTCGTTTTTGAAGTCGGCTTCAACGACGGTGAAGCGAGCGTCACCAAGGACCTGCTCGATATCATCATGGCGGAACCCGGCTTGGGATTCACTTACGATGTGATCCCTGAGAATCCGCCTTTTGTAGGTGAACGGGTCAGAGAAATCATTTACGGTGAATACTCGAACCTTAATGATGGCTACGGCGATGATATCTGGCATTACTGGACTGCCGAATCAGAAGTAAGTGAATGGGTGGCGTATGAAGAGTATCACCCAATGACTATTGCAATCCAGGACGGCATGTGGGCTGGCTATGTCTTTAATTCACTCGATGCCCCACCCGCACCGGCACCTGAACCAGTTTCGATTGGCATGGTCATCTGCCTGGGTGCAGCCGCCATGATGCAGCGACGTCGAAACGCCTGATACCGGCCAGTCCCGTTCTCGACATGGTTTTTTCTTGCCACTGGCAGCCATGATGTGGCATGTCGCGACAGATCAAGTTGTACGGCTATAAAAAAAGTTTGAGAGGCCGCGGCACACAGTCGCTCGGCTTGTCGTGTTTCTTATCATCATTTCATCATTCCTGAATACTCTTTCCGGGAAGCGATCGAGGGATTCAGATTCCAGGTAAAGTGTTCTGCAGGTATGTATTATCCTGCTTTGCGTGCGGCGGGGTTCAGTTCATCGTAGGCTCGCAGGATTTCCGAGCGGAGCCAGAGGTTGCTGGCCGGGTCGGCATGTCGCCAGCTCGCCGCTCGCTGGGGACATCGTTCGATGGCGATCATGCGGCAGGTTTCGATCTGATCAGGGGACATGTCGGCCAGTCGGTGCCTGTCGTCCAGTCGCTGGCGGTGGATATCATCTTCCGCGGCCAGCCGGCCGGCCCCGTCACAGGCCGGGCCGGCGCCAGCCGCGTGTTCTTTGTTGTTCTTCTGTTTCGCCCTGCGTCCGCAGGGCGCTTGACGCTTCATTTGCAGGGCGCCTCGTGTTTCTGATGCAGGGCGCCTGCCGACGTGCGTCTGTAAGGCGGCCAGCCCGCTTATGGTGTATTCATGAGCGAGGCCGGGGCCGCGACTGCGGATGTGGATGGCGCCCATCTCGGCCAGCCGACGAATCGCCAGCGAAACAACCCGCCCGGTCAGTCCCGACAACTTGCGGATTCGCCGGTTACCCACCCGGCAGGTGCACTCCGGGCCGACGTGCATGCATAGTACGTAATACACACGCAGGTCCGACGGCTTCATACTCGCCAACCCGCCGTTTTCCGCCAGTTCCCATGGTATGCGGCCGTACTGCGTCACCTGTCACTTCCTGTCTGCTGCTGTAGAAACGTATTGGCCGATCAATAGCGTCGACCCGGGCCGCCGAAAAAACCGGCCCTCCACCTATAGGGCGATTCGGCCCGTTTTGTGCGCACAAACACGCTGAATCCAACAGGGTCGCAGGCCGTAAAACATGTAAGGACAGTGAGAAAAAATTTTGTTAAAAATCAAAAAGTGGGTTCAGGTCCGTTTTGTTTTGTGCGCACAATATTGCGCGCTTTTCGGGCATAGTGCTCAAACTTCAGGCACACGCCGGCGGGCAGTGCCTGTTTGATAACCCAACAGGCAATCCTCTGGGAGCTGATTGTGAATTGGCCGGCAGGTTATATTACCTTGAAGCGAAGGGATTCAGGCAGTTCCTACGCGGCCCGGCCGTGATATCCGATCAACAGTACCTGCAAGACGATGTACGCGGCCATGGCACCTGATACCTGACATCGGCGACTTCAGACTGGTTCTGTGTGTTCCCGACAGCCCCCGATACGCTTCCGATTAAGGCGCAGTATAATATAACCTGGTCGACGAATGCGGCGGCGATGCTGACGGTGATGGCAACATGGCTCGGCAAGTGCTCGGGAGACAGGTGATGTCACAACGACGGGTGATGGCGATTATTCTGCTACTGCTTCCGCTGACCGGTTCGCTCGTCTGTTCACAGCAGCATCCTATCGAATGGTCTACTCTGGATGAGGAAATCGAATCACTGAAGCATCAGGGCGACCTTGACACGGCTGTTGTTCTGGCGAAAGAAGCGATTGATAGTGTGGAAGATCAGGTCGGCCGGGATCATCCGCATGTCGCCCGACGTCTGCTTCAACTGGCGATGCTTTACGACCTGCAGCGGCAGTTCAAACTGGCGGAGCCGCTGTATCACCGGGCGATTGCGATTCAGGAATCGCATTACGGCGAGGAAGACCCTCACGTAGCGATTGCACTGGACAATTATGCCTTACATTTCAAGAATCAGCACCAGTATGACAAGGCCGAGCAGTACTTCCTGAAGGCGATGACGATCCGGCAAAGGGCCTATGGCGACAGCCATGCATCCGTGGCGAAGAGTTGCAGCGAGCTGGCAGATGTTTACCAGAAGCAGCTTCGCTTTGACGAGATCGAGCCGATGTACCGACAGGCGATTGCGATCTGTGAATCGCAAGACGAACCCGACGAGGATCATATCGCCACGTGCATGAATAACCTGGCGGTGTATTACGCCACCTTAGGCCGGTTCACCGAGGCCGAGGCGATGCAGACGGCGTCGCTGAAGAAATCGGATCAGGTCGGTGGGATGGACGATCCCGAGGTGGCGATCTATCTTCACAATCTGGCACTGCTCCATGACACCATGTGCCGGTTCGACCAGGCCGAATCGCTATGCCGCCGCGCCCTCCGCATCACCAATCGTGCGTTCGGGCCGAATCATCCCGATGTCGCGACATGCCTGCTCGGCATGTCGTTCATTCATTATTCCCAGGCGAGATTCCAACTGGCGGAACAGCTTTGTGAACGGGCGATGGAGATCCGGAAAACCGTTTACGGCATGGACCACCCCAAGGTGGCACAATGTATGAATCATCTCGGGCGGTTATACCTGGTCCTCGGCCGGTATGATTATGTCAAGCCGCTACTGGTCAAAGCACTGATCATTGTCGAACAGACCTACGGTGCGGAACATCCTGACATGGCCGAATATCTCGATACGCTTGCCCGGTACTACGTGCACATGGACCAATACGACCAGGCCGAGAAGCTGTTCAAGCGGGCCATCCAGATTAACAAAAAGGTGTTCAGCGAAAACCATTATCTTACGGCACGCTACACCACTCACATGGCCTACCTCTACCTGGCGATGATCGAGTTTGAAAAAGCCGAATCCTATTTCGACTGGTCGCTGTTGATCAGGGAACAGATCTACGGCCAGGACCATCCCGAGGTCTCGGGGAGTCTGATCGGCCTGGCATGCTGCAGCACCATTACCGGCAGGCGGATGCAGGCGGCGCCGATGCTGGACCGTGCACTTGCCGTTGATGTGAAGGCCTACGGCCGGAACCATCCCTACGTCGCCTCTGACCTGAGCCACATTGCACATTTTTACCTCCGGCTGGGCCAGTACGAAAAGGCGAAAGAGCTATTCGAAGAATCGCTGAAGATCAGGGAAGATACCTTCGGCCGCGAGCATCCCGCCGTGGCATGGAGCCTGAACGATCTGGCGGATTTCCATAGCATGTTCGAACGATACGATCTCGCCGAATCGCTCTACAAAAAGGCGATCATAATCAAGGAAAAGGTCTACGGCAGTGATAATCATGCACTGCTGCGTATTCTGGAAGACCTGTCCGTGCTGTATACCGTGACGGGTCGCCAGGCGGAGGCGGATGAACTGATTGTTCGCATTACAAAAATCAGAAGCCGCGGGAAGTGACGGCTGATAGATGGGGTGAAGTATATGCCTGTTCAGGTCATCGGGTACGTTCGGGTCGGCTGTACCGTCCTGATCAGTTCCCGGCTATCCATGCTTATATTATATTATGAATCGTCAATATCTAATCAAGTATTAACGATCGGGGATTGTGATTGATCAGTGAATCCAGCAATTCCCGGCCGTATTCCTCCACGAAGATATTCATCCCTTCGATCCGCGGCGTCACGGAATCCGGGCCGTGGGTGTCGGTGGCGAGGAAGGTGTAGTGGTCGTCGTTGACCAGTCGCATGAATATCTGGTCGGCACGGAACTGTTCTTCGCCGGTAATGGACTTGAGGTTGCCCTGCAGCAGAACACCGCGATCGCGCAGTTTGACGAGTTCGTCGTAGAGGTCTTTGATATTGCCGTAGCGCTCGGGATGCGCGAGGACGGGTTGATACTCGTTTTCGAACAGCCAGTCGATCACCGGGTCGAGCCACTTCGCCGGCCACCTGTCTTCCCAGAAATCGAAGAGCACGAGGTTGGAATCGGCGAGCGTGGGCACGGGCTGAGTGGTCAGCCACGACATGGCATCCTTATCCATGTGCAGTTCACCGCCCGGACGGAGCATGAATTCGATGCCCTGATCTGCGAGATCACGCTCGATCTGGAGCGTCCACGCCTGGATGTGCTCGACCGTGTTGTGCGGGTAGTTGTACGGCCAGATATGCGGTGTACAGATCGCACCGACGAACCCGGCGTCCTGAAGCTGCCTGACTGCCTCGATCGTCTCGAGCACCGTCTGGCAGCCGTCGTCTATACCGGGCAGCAGGTGACAGTGGATATCGATCGGCCCCGGAGGAATCGCGTTGTTGTTATGTTTCATCTGCATCGACTTATTGTACAGAATTCATTCAAGCCGGTGGCACGGACAGCGAAGCCGTCAACGTTTCAATTGCCGATTTCGGATTGCAGATTGATGATTTATTCCGGAACGGAAACAATTCATAACGCGTGTCAGCAGGATTCAGCACGGACTGCACCGGTCAGTTGATCTGATCGGCGAATTGAATCAGATCGACGGGTTGTTTGAGCATGTGCAGTCGCAGCATCTGGAGTGCGATATACGACGCACGCAGCCGGACGGCGCCGCGGTCACCGGGCAGGCGGGTGTGCATGGTTCTGATCCTGACCGAGTTATCAGTTTTATCCCTGTACGCCATAGCCAGCCAGACCGTGCCGACCGGTTTTTCCGCGGACCCGCCTTCCGGGCCGGCGATCCCGCTGGTGGCGACGGCGAGGTCGGCGGCACTTTTATCGAGCGAGCAGCGTGCCATTTCACTGACCACCGGCTCACTCACCGCGCCGTGCGAGTAGATGATGCGGGCCGGCACACCGAGTTGATCGGTCTTGGTGCGGTTCGCGTAGGTTACCCATCCGCCAGTGAAGACCCGGCTCGAGCCGGGCACATCCGTGATCAGCGAGGCGATCATCCCACCGGTGCAGCTTTCGGCCGTCGCTACGGTCAGCTGCTGATTGCTCAGCAGTTCGACCACCGCCTGGCCGAGCGTTGTCCCGTCACGCCCGAAGATCACCTCACCGAGCCGACGCCTGACCTCGCTTGCGGTTTCATTGATCGCCTGCTTCGCGGCGGCCGGGTCCGGCATGTGACAGCGGATGCGAACAGTGACGATACCGTCACACGCGGTTGTCCCGACGGTCGGATTACGATCACGTGCCATCAGGTCATTCAGTTTTTCGCCGACCGTCGATTCGCCCATACCGAAGCTGTGCAGCTCCGTGGTGAGGATGGTCGCCTGATGCGTTCCGTGTGCTGCAAGCTGCGGCAGCACATGATCGATGAACATGGCCTTCATTTCACGCGGCACGCCGGGCATGGCGTAAACGGTCGTTCGGCCGACTACCGCTTTGATACCCGGCGCCGTGCCGCAACTGTTGCTGATCGGCTCAGCCCCGGCGGGCAGCATGGCCTGCACTTCGTTGGCGGGTGGCATCTCCCGGCCGATCCGTGTGAAGAACGATCGGATTTCTTCCAGTGATACCGGATTCATTTCCAGTGACGACCCTGTCACCTCGGCCATCGCCGGGCGGGTCAGATCATCTTCCGTCGGACCCAGCCCGCCTGTCAGCAGTACCACCTCGGCCTGGTCGGCAGCCTGGCGCAAGGCACGTACGATCGCGGCCCGGTCATCCGGCACCGTCTGATGCATCAGGCAGACAATACCCACGGCCCGAAGCTGATGACTCAGCCACGCCGAGTTTGTATCGATCGATTGACCAAGGGTCAGTTCGTCGCCGATGGCAATGATTATGGTCTTCATTATTTTGTTCAAGGTTCAATATTCAAGGTTCAAGGTATATACCTTTGAACGAGGCATGGCAAAAAGTTGGTTTCGACGCGTCAGTATAGTGCAATCGGCAAAGTTGCGTGAAACTGCCCGTGGAAGGGACAACGTTCAATATCGGGTAGAGTTGATGAGA
>CAYRND010000157.1:0-8234 GCA_964425365.1 uncultured Phycisphaeraceae bacterium | reverse complement strand
TGCCCGACTTGCCGATCCATCATCAAAAACCTGACAAACTATCGGAAGGCAATGACCAAATCAGACACATACCCAACTTGAACCACTCCATAATGAACAGGTGAAATGTCACCAGAAACAATACTATATCTTGCATTTTTACCCATTTTATCCATGACTACGCTTCAATTCCCATCCGGCCTGAATGCCCAGCCGCTTTCACCTTCCGACTTCAACTTCCAGGGCGAACTCGGCAGCGAAGGAGCAACTATCAGTGAGCTCACCGTGAATCACTTCCGTATCGACCTCGGCCACGCGCCCGGCCACGCTGATTGGTCGAACAAACTGCAATTCACAATCGAACAACATGCCCAGGGCAACGCACCTCAAATCGATGTCTATTTCATCGGCGGCAGAACTTACCCGTTTAACGAATACTACTACTCATGGTCCTACGATAAGATCAACTGGAACCCCGTCTACTGGCAGGGCAATACTCTCATCTTTCCCTCATTCACGCAAGACCGAGTCTACGTCGGACACCAGACGCCCATGTCGTACAACGACGTCACCATTCTCATGCAGCAGTGGTCGAATCACCCGCATGCAACACTGATCACGCTCGGCCAGTCGATCGAAGGCCGAAATATCTATCAACTCGAAATAACCGATCCGCAAAGCCCATACCCTGAGAATATCCGATGGTGCCATTACATCATCAACCAGCACCCCGGCGAGCATAACAGCCAGTGGCGCATGGCCGGTATGGTCGACTGGCTGCTCAGCGAAGCCGGCAGCGACTGCCGCAGACGTAGCATCACTTACTTCACACTCATGATGTCGCCCGACAGCCCGTCACATGGCTGGTACCGCGTTAACGCGCAGGGTGTTGATATGAACCGGTCATACTATGTCAGCGGCTGCGATCCGCAGAACCAGGCACATGAAGCGTATATCTGCCAGCAGAATCTCGAAACCGTCATGGCGTCGCAAACACCCGTCACGGATATCTGGAATATGCACACCTGGCCTGGTATCACTGAAACACTCCTGCTGACCGGCCCTGAAATGGGCAATCGCATCGGGCAATGGACCGAACTGCGTGATATCATCGAAAGCAATGATCCAAACAACCTGCACAAACCACTCTACCTCAGTGATCGCACCGATCCTTCCGCGTGGAACGTCGGGCCGAACGTCCAGTTCGGGATTACCAACTTTCTCTGCGAGGGCGGCGGAAATATCTATACGAAAGCTGAAAATATGCAGGCCGGTGAAATCATTATGAAGAGCCTCGACCAGTATTACCACGGCACCGCGGCCGATCCTGATCTGCCCAATCCGCCGACCAATCCGGCTGCTGATGCTTCAACACCCGGCCAGGTCGAACTCAACTGGCAGGACAACGCGGGCGATGAACACGGCTATACCGTCCAACGCAAACCATGGCTCGGAACGCCGAACTGGCAGATCATCGCCGATCTACCACCCGACTCGACGATGTATACCGATACAACCTTAATCCACGGCCAGGTCAACTACACCTACCGCGTTGGCGCATACAAAGAATAACGCCATGCCGCGACTGCATGTTCGTTCTGATAAACTTTATCACCGCGGAAGTGAAATCGTCATGAAATCTCAACCATACCAGCGCCTTTTATCAACATCCCTGATCATCATCACGACATCGATCGCCGCGGCCGACCTGACCGTTACGAAAGTCAATCAGCCGCCGGCCGGACCAAGAGTCTTGATCAGTCAACCGAACTATGACGGCGGGGGAACCACCAGTATCCGGTTCGTTCCTGACAGTGAACGTGAACTCAAAACCGGGCCGCAGCTCCCCAACTTCTCCACATACGTGCGGGATCGCGATTTGGGCCAGTCGTTTACTATACCCGCAGGTGAACCCGTCTTCATCGATGCCGTTACACTACGAATCGGACCATCGGATAACGCCATCAAACCCGGTGCACACGGCGCTGCGGTGTCACTCCAGCTTTTTCACGTCACCGGCCAGCCCGTCGTACATGACAACGGCACCACCACGCCGCAGCATCTCGTAAGCTGGACAGACGACCCACGTACCGACGACTATATCACCGGCGAAATCTATACCTCACTCTGTATCGCAAGCGGCGGAACACTGCCCGCTGATCTTCAGAAAGATAACTACATGCGATGGGATCTGACCGGCGAACATGAACTTCGCGTTGAACCCGGGGAGCGATACGGGTTCATGATCTTGTTCGATGCCCCTGCAAGCGACCAGGCGATCGGACTGGCTAATGTCTACTGGGGCACGCAATCGCATGCCTATGACGGCGGGCACGGGCTGAGACGCGAAGGTTCGGTCGAAGAACCCTGGCTCGATACCGACCGCGAGTGGGACACGCTCGAAAACAGCTCACTGCCGCTCGATTGGGAACAGCATGTACTCCAGTCGCCGAACACCTGGGGCCGGCCCGATGTCTGCACCTGGCGAGATTTGTGCTTCTATATTGAAACGAAATCAGCCGCTGATGTCCCCCCACCGGCCAATTTGAACGCAACCTGGCAGAATGGTCATGTCCAACTCACCTGGACCGACCTGTGCAATGTCGAAACCGGCTACATCATCCAACGAAAACCCTTGAACCATTCCAGGCTCTGGCAGACACTCGACACACTACCACCAGACAGCACAACCTACACAGACACCCATACCCTCTACGGCATGACAAACTACACCTACCGCGTTGGCGCCTGCAGATAACGGTGGCACGGACAGCAGTCCATATACAACGCTCCATGAAATTGTCTTACGCATTAAAAAACCCGGCGACGGAGTCGCCGGGTTGCAACAGATGAAAAGGGGTGCACAACAGTGTATCAGTCAGCGAGTCTGGCTTCGCCGAACTTGCCGGGGTTCTGCCAGGCAGTGGTGTCATCCGAATGCCAGGTCATCTGGGCGTCGCGGCCGCCGCCGTTATCGTCGTCGTCGACAATGATATCGGTGCCGATCAACATATTCTCACCCGGCGATACACCCAATGTTGACCAGGGAATGGAAATTTCCAGGTTGTATCCGTTGGTAACAGGTGTCAGTGCAAAAACAATACCCGTCGTCTGATTCACCGAGTTCTGACCGACATGGATCGTTGAATCGCTGACTCGGAAACCGAACTGGAAGTCATTGACGCCGTCATAACTCGATCCTTTGCTGTTGTCGGCGTCGATGTAGAGTTCAACTACGTCGTCGTCCCACCAGTTCGCACCGGAATCGTTAACCAGCGATTCGTCGGTGACTTTCACGAGGTAGTACAGGTTCTGACTATCCCACATGCCACGCCAGGTCACCGAAAGATCGCTGCCCGAGCTGACACTGCCGATGACAACCCGGCTCAGGTCGTTATCCTCAGCCACAACCCATGCCATTTCTTCGACGCCGTCAATGGCAGGAACGATACCGGTATGGGCGATATCGGCATCGGCAGGCAGGTACCCCAGCCTTCCGGTCCCGAATTTTCCGGGGTTCTGCCAGGCAGTGCCGTCATCGGCATGCCAGGTCATCTGGGCGTCGCGGCCGCCGTTGTTGTCGTCGTCGTCCAGAATGACATCCGTCCCGATCAGCATATCCGCGGCCGGGGTCACGCCCAGCGTCGACCAAGGTACGGCAATCTCCAGCCGATATCCGGAACCGTGCGTCTGAAGGGAGAACTGCACACCTGTGGTATTATTGACGGAATTCTGACCGACGTGAATCGCACCGTCATAGACCCGTAGTCCATACTGGAAGTCATTGACGCCGTCATAACTCGTACCCTTACTGTTATCCGCATCGATGTAGAGTTCAACAACATCGTCATCCCACCAGTTCGAACCCGAGTCGTTAATACGGGCATCATCAGTCACATCGACTAAATAGTAGAGGTTCTGCTGATCCCACATCGCTTTCCAGCTACCCGACAAGTCGCTGGCTGAGCCGATACTGCCGATGACAACCTGATCGATTGTATAGTCCGGCACACTATCCCAGATCGACTCGGCGAAACCATCAATAACAGGTGCCTGGTCCGTGCCGGGGATGGACGCGGCCGGCGGCAGTATCTGCTGATCTTCAAATGCGCCGATATCGATCTGGTCGCCGATCACGCGTGAGAAGCCGTCACCACGCTGGTCATAGACCATGTTATAGACAGCAGCAAGTGTGGAATCACCGGCATCGATCGCAGGGCTGTCGAAATCGAGGGCATGGGTTGGCGTCAACCCGCCGTTATCCGCCAGCGGAAGCAATTCCGGGTCGAGCGGCGACGCATCCGTACCATACAACGCGCCGCTTCCATTCAGGCCGGTGGAACGATCGATTGTGCCGATGAGGTTATGTGAACTGACCGGCTCGAAGTCGCCATCGACATCACGGTACGCCATGGTATCCGTTCTGTAGTTACCTGCGATGATGCTGTTGTAAATCGCCATACTGCCCGTCATGTGGTTCCATGGCTGGGTTGGAATATCCCAGTAACGGTGAAATACTGCGCTGGATTCATCACCGGTAACATTTACATTGCGGTTATCAGTCACGGTGACATTGATAAGCACGGCATCAGAGCCGTACCCGTTATTCATGCCGGACCCATGCCCGCTTCCCTGATTACCCGTAATAGTCGAATTGATAATCGTGATTGTGCCGTACAACGAATTGATGCCGCCACCGCTGAAGTCGGTAGTGTTATTATCGACAATACAGCGGCGGATGATCATTTCACCGCGATTCTGAACACCTCCACCTTCGAACAGCGCGTAATTATTGGTAATCGTGGAATCCGTGATGGTGCAGTTTCCGCTGTTGCGATTGTATATTCCGCCACCTTCACCGAATCCGCAACTGTTATTATCAATCAGGCAACGGCTCAACGTCAGGTTTTTGTCGTTATAGACACCCGCCCCGGAGCCTTCGCCCAGATTATTGATGATATCTGTATACGATATAACACATTCGCCTTTATTGAAGATTCCGCTTTTAAGGTTATTGGATACCACACAATGATCCATCTCCATGATATGCCAATTTACAATACCACTGGCTGCGTATGCGTTATTTGAATCGATTTTAACGTCACTGAGCATCAGCTCGCCCCAGTTGGCTATGCCGCCGCCACCGGCGTCGGTATCATATCCGGGGTCACCTTCGGTTGTTTTATAGCCATGGCTCACCGTCAGTCCTTCGATTGTCACATGACTGTTTTCATCGATGAATAAGACGCGGCATTGATCCTGGCCGCTGACTGTCAGTAGATCCATCCCCGGCCCGAGGATATTCATATCCGCCTTGGCGACAAGCTGCCCGAGGCCCGGGTTCAGCAGAATGCTCTGGCCGGTCAACTGGCTGCTGAAGCTGATATCATCAATCGCCGAGGTGAACCGTGCCAGTTCCATGGCTTCACGCAGACTCAGGTCATTTTCACTGTAATTATTGTCAAGTTCGTCAGCGGCGATGGACACCACGAGGTTATCCAATACCGATTGTTCGATATCAACCGAGATGGTCACGGTATTGCTGGGATCGGACTGTCCGCCGATGTTCACCGCAACGACCTGGTAATCATAGTCGATCTGGTCGGTAACGGTATCATCCAGGTACTGAATGGTATTTGGCGGGAGAGTTGCGATATCGGTGAAGCTGCCGCCCGATTCACGGCGTCTGACAACAATACTATCTTCATTTATGGCGCTTTCCTCCCATAACAAGGTCACGTAAGCGGCTTCGCCGCCCTGTGAGACGACACCGATTCCGTCCAGGTTCCGTGGCGAGCTGGGTACAGGAGGCAGCGTGGTAATCACCACTTCATTCGAGTCATCCGATTCGTTACCTGTGGTATCAAACGCGGTAACGATGTAACTGTATTCCGTTTCATATTCCAGCGAGGAATCTGTGTAATCATTCTGCTGGTCGGAAAGGGAGGCAATCCGGTAATAGGATGACAACTCGGGACTGAATCGGTAAACATGGTAGCCGTCAAGATCAGGTTCGGCATTTGCGGTCCAGAACAGATCGACGGACTGCCCGCCAGCCACGGCGAGAAGGTTCTGCGGCGCTGACGGTGGCGTATGATCACCGCCCTGTTCGTCGAAGGTCTGGGCGCCGGCGTCATTAGAATAGGCCGACGTGCCGTATTGATTAGACGCTTTGATCCGGTAATGATAGGTAGTCGACGCGGTCAATGAGGCATCCATGTAACTGGTTGTTTCGGCAGTCACTTCGGTGATGTACTTGAAGGCGCCGCTTTCCTGAGCCCGCTCGATAACGAATGACGCCTCGTTCGATGACTGATCAACCCATGACAGATTGATATGAGAAGATGAACCCGCAGTACAGACGAGGTTCGTGGGAGCATCGGGGGGATACACGTCGATGTTCATGGCCGCGTGAAGGTTCAATCGTCCGCCGGTGACCGTTTTGCCCGCCAGCGCCGGTAGCGGATCGACCGAATCCAGTACGCGCAGAATCAACTGCTCCGTCGTATCGACGGGGAATTGGGCTTTCAGAATCGCTACGGCGCCGGCCACATGCGGGGAAGCCATTGAAGTGCCCGTTTTGGCGAGGTAGTCATTGTCGGCATTAAAGCCGGTGGATGTGATATAAGTACCCGGTGCCCCCAGATCGACACTCGTCAGGCCGTAGTGCGAAGAGGCAGTGAGTTGATCATTTCGATCCGTATTGGCGACGGCGATGATATTGTCAAGATCAAAGCACGCCGGGTAAACAGGCCGGACATCATTATCCAGTTCGAACTGGTTCCCGGCAGCGGCAACGACGATCACGTCGTTGACCCTGGCGTAGTCGATCGCATCGTAGAGAGCCTGAGAATAACCGGTTCCGCCAAGACTCATATTGATTACGTGTGCACCGTTATCGACAGCGTAAATAACGGATTCCGCCACCCATGAAGTCTGGCCGGACCCACTGGCAGCGAGTGCTTTGCAAGCCATCAGTTGCACCTGCCATGCCACGCCGGCCACTCCGAGGCCGTTGTTACCAGACGCGCCGACCGTCCCGGCGACATGCGTGCCGTGGCCGTGGTCATCCATGACATCCATCAGTGAATAAATGCTGTTAACGCCGTAAACATCATCTTCATAGCCGTTGTTATCATCATCATACATATTGCCGGGGATTTCATCGGCATTCACCCACATATTCGGGGCGAGGTCCTCGTGGGTGTAACGTATACCCGTATCGACAACAGCAACCACAATACCGGATGCGTCATGTCTGATATCCCATGCTTCCACGGCGTCGATATCGGCGTCATCGGTACCATTATTCTGTCCTGTGTTATGAAGACTCCAGAGTGTTCCATCGATCAGAAGCGGGTCATTCGAGAAGGTCTGGCAGGTTGAATAAATGTAATCCGGCTCGGCATATTCGCAAAGCCCGCTCGCCATATACTCATCGCAGAGCGTTTTGATATCCGTTTCTTCCGGCACTTCGATTACCTGGATATCATCGAGTTTTCTCAGCGTTTTCAGTACACGAAGCAATGGTTTTCCATCGTGCTGGCGGCCTTTTTTCTGCAGCCGGTCTTTCAGTATGCCATCCATTTTCTGGTGAAGCGACTGCAGCTTTTCCATTCGTTTTTCACGGATCATTTCCAACCTGGCATTCCGGCGGCCATTCTGGTCAAGATGTTTGAACCGTCGGCGGATCTGCCGTTCCGAGTCGTTTTTCCATTGCTTCCATTCGTCATCAGGCATCAACTGATCGAGCGGTTTTGCTTTGACAATAATCCGATCAGCGCTGCATGTCTTGCCGTCGATCTGAATCGTAGGCAACGGCTGTTCCGGACCATCTCCGTTTTTCATGCCCTGCTGCGCCTGCGTAATCGATGTCATGGCGACAACCGTCAGTACAGCGAGCGTCAGAGAATTGAAAAACACCTTTCCACATGATTGATAGTAAAATAATACCCTTCGTCTCATTGTTTCTTCCTTTCAATGCGTTAATAAAATGGCGAATAAACATGCGCACGTACATATCATGGACCTGACCTCAACAGGTTCATATCAACGGGTACACAGAAACACCTTGGGCAAATCATCCCCGCCTGAAAACCATTCTTCACCGGCCTCATTCCATGAACGGCTTACAGCAAACACAGGCCGTCTGATTCACCAATGATATATTGGCATTACAGCTTTCTTTACTTCCAGGTCATATTAGCACTACAGCGCTATAAAAGCTCAAGTTTACCACCGGGGCAAGCCGATAA
>CAYRND010000156.1:0-8421 GCA_964425365.1 uncultured Phycisphaeraceae bacterium | reverse complement strand
CCTCTTGTCAAATAAGGACTTACGGTGGATTCTCAGACCAACGCGGAAGTCAGGCGAGTCCGGGCGTCGGCGTATCAAGATGGCAGGATAGCCACGGGGCTTTACCAAACGGGACCATATTCTGTTTTTGGACGGCGGTGGCCATTCCGGATATTGGTTTATCTTGTATTGGTGAATGATTACGAGTGCGTTCTGTGATCAGAGGGCATTGGGCAAACGTGGGGTGGTTTTCGTGCAAGGGCCGGTTATTTCGTGTTTTAGTGGTTATCAAGCGGTATCATGATGAACAACCATTGACCTGTCCGGTCGTTTACACTAAAGTAAGTATTGGTAATGCAAAATGGGTTCAGTAGATGGTTGATATGAACCATTTGTGATGATGTCATTCACTGAACCGACCTGGAAGAAACGTCTTGCATGGCACATGAAGTTGAATTGATCATATTCTGCGAGGGTTGACTGGTCCGGCTGTAACAGAATGAGGTAGAGGTAGATGCACCGGCCATATCCACACTCGATGACTCGTGTGCTGTGTGTCATCGGCAATGTAACGTGAGGGAATTACAGGAAACCTGAATTCAACCGGCAGTGATCAGTGTAAGTGACAGGATGGCCAGGAAAGTGACGGAATACGGTATTGTGGACGGTCGGCATCGGCCGCCGTCCGGGTATTGATTCTGTTCTCGGCCACATCTGTATATGAAGCAATTCATCGGCCGTTATCGGTGAATCAGGAACATTCATCGTCAAGCACCTGTGGAGGCTGATTATGAGGACATTAAACCGACGATTCCAGAATCTGATGTATGTTTTATTGAGTCTGTTATTGATATCAGCAACTGTGTCCGGGGAGCAGTTGTATTACACATCATGGATCGGCAATTCATATCACGGCGCGGGTTCGGCGTTTTATCATTTTCAGCAATGGGTAGAGGGGATTTGCGTGGACCCGGGCAACGGGAACATATATGCGAACTCGCGATTTGACGAGGGTTTTCGTGACGTGGGCATATACGGTCCTGACGGCGGGATTGTGGGCAAGTTCACGGACATGCATTTTCGCGGGGGTTTCTGTGCGGCAAAGAGTCGCAGTTCGGTGTATCTGGGCGCGTACATGGAAGGATCGACGCCGGTGCGTTACGGCATTCGGCGGTTTCTTCCGAACGGTAATATCCAATGGACGGGCGGCGTGAGTGAAACGGGGTCGGGCGCGGGCAACTGGATTTTTCTCGATCCACCGGCGACGGATCACATTCGGGGGATTGTTGTGACGGATGAATATCTGAACATGTTCGTGGGAAATCCCGGCGACAACATGATCCATCATTTCAAAGGTCCGGATTCGAGTCCGGGTGTATTCCAGAAGATACCGTTGGCGGACGGTGGAACCGAACCGGGTCCGATGGCGTCATTCGGTGACAATGTATTTCTGATGGTTCAAACCATGGGTAGTGAAAAGATGGTGTACAAGTACAACGTTTTTTTCACGAATATATCATACGAGCCGCTGATCACGGGTCTGGAAGATCCAGGTGCGATTGCGGTACATCCTGTGACGAAGCAGATATGGGTATGTGAGAACGGCTCGCGTCAGCGTGTTCTGATTTTCGATCAGACGGGTGGCGATGCGTCGAGTCCTGCGGGCACCCTGGGTGTTGAAGGCGGCATCTGGTCTGAGACGACGGTGTCAGAGCATGGTTTTGAGACGTTACCGGGGGAATCGCATCCATACAAATTCGCGGGTCTGACGGGAATCGGATTTTCGAGCAACGGCAGTGGCGGATATGACGTTGTGGTAGCGTGCAACGGCCCGAAGGTAACGGCGGTCGGTGAAGGGACGGGTGCGGTAATGCGTAAGTACGATGAGAACGGATTGCTGATCTGGGAGAAGCTTGGATTGGAGTTTCTGGACTGCGCGGATGCGGATCCGGGTACTGATGCGATTGACGTGTTCACGAAGTACCATCACTATGTAATGGACTACAGTAAGCCTCGCGGGCAGGAATGGACCTGGAAGGGATTAACACTTGATCCTGTGAAGCATCCTGATGATTTTCGCGCGAAGGAAGGTCCCAGTGGCCCGGGCGATCCGCGTCTACTGGGTCAGAGCGGAACGCAGATCCGCCGGATCAACGGCAAACGATTCATGTATGTGATCGATCAGCAGGCGCGTTCGATCGGCATCTACCGTTTTACTGATGAAGATGAAATTGCGATCCCGTGCGGGTTGATTCTTGCGAAGGAGGATTTGACATTTCAGGATGAAGGGACGGACAACTGGTATATCTGGATCGACAAGAACGGTGACGGCCGGATCGACGACATCGAGCCGCCGGACGATCCTGCGAACGAGGTGGAACGAAGCGAAGTGGGAACGGGCGAGTATCATATATTCGGCATTCACGTGGACACGTTCGGTGATGTGTGGACGAGTTCGGATGTCCACGGGATATTCCGTTACCGGATGGAACTACTGGAGAATGTGGACGGCACGGGTACGGACATACCGTCATACGGTCTTTCGAGCGATCGTAAGATCGGGTTCGGGATACCGCCTGAGTTCACGATGCTTCTCCGCTGTGTTTATGTTCCCAATTCGGACGGGAGTGACGGGACGATGTACCTGGGCGGCTTTACGGATCTTCGTCCGCTTGAATCTGTTCCGGGAGCAGAGAACACGTGGGGTTCGCTGGGTACGGAGGTACTGTGTTATGAGAACTGGTTAAGTCGAACGCATCCATTGGTGCCGGACATCTATACCTGGCGAACCGGTCTGGAGCGAGACGGCGGGTTGCCGATGTACATCGATCCTGAGCCTACGATTTACGGTGCGTTGAAGAGTATCATACCGAACGGGTTATCGGTAGCGGGCGATTATGTATTCGTATCGGTATCAGACGGTACACCGTCATGGGACACGATGGGTTACATGATGGTCTATCGCAGTACATCACCGAATCGTCAGGCGGTGAAGGTAGATCAGCTCAATGCTGAAGGTCCGGTGGTACGCGGTGCATTTTACGACATTGTCCATCCGATCAATGCATACCAGCGTGATGACGGCGAGTACCTGATTTTTGCGGAGAACGTGGACCAGGCGAGTGTATTGATGCACCGTTGGACGGAAGCGGATCATTACGTAACGACGAAAGCGGACAGTGGTCCGGGTTCGCTCCGGGCGGTTCTATCATCCGCCGGGAACGGAGACACGATCGCTGTAGCGAATCATCTATCCGGTTCGATCAATCTGTACAGTGATGAATCATTGGTAATTGACAAGAACATCCGTTTGATCGGTTCGCCGCGTCCGGACAAATTGAGTATCAACGTAAATCCGACGTCGATGGTTCCGAAGACGGGTTTGATCGTGACGGCGGGGGCTACTGATGTCGAGATACACAATTTGCGGATCACCAACGGCGGTTATCCTCGTTTATCTGAAAACGAGAGTTACGGCGGGGGTCTTCTGAACCATGGTCAATTATTGCTGACCAACATGGATATCCTGAAAAGTGAAGCGACCTACGGCGGCGGGATCTGCAACTACGGTGATCTGGAGATCGATCACATGGAGATTTTCGATAATACCGCGGTATACGGGGGTGGGATCTGCAATTTCGGCACGTTGTCGATACATAATACGGGTCTGACGGGCAATGAAGCGGTCCATGGCGGAGGGATCGCGGCCATATCGGGCCGGATGAACATGGACTATATAGCGGTACAGTACAACACGGCGACATCGAGCGGCGGCGGTGTTTATGTCGGACCTGACACGGTAACGGCGATAACCGTAAGCCGGATCAACGATTCGAGCGCCGACACAGGCGGCGGCCTTCATTTAGTTCCGACATCACGACTGTATCTGTCACAATCGAATATTTATGGGAACATCGCGTCGATAACAGGCGGTGCGGGCGGCATTCAAGTTGATCGATCGGCGCGGATACTAATTGATCGGACGAATGTATACAGCAATCGTGGTTTCATCGGCGGTATCGGCAACAACGGTCATTCAACGATTCTGCAATCGTCGTTATACGGCAATCGTGCAGGTGATGGTGAAGCAGCGGGCAGCGGCGGCGGGATTGCCAACACGGCCGACGTGTACAGTGACGCCCTCGGCCGGCTGACGTTATTCAACAGCACGGTGAGCAGCAATGATTCAGCGGACCATGGCGGCGGGATATACAACGTGGGATCATGCCTGATAACCAACACGACGATTTCAGAAAATCATGCTGATTACAATACCGATACGATCGGTACCGGCGGCGGGATATATCACGACGGTGAAGACGGCCTACTGATCAACAATTCGATCGTCTGCAAGAACCATATCAATTCACTACCCGGCACATTTTATGACATTGAAGGCGTAATCGATCCTCTGAGTACAAACAACCTGATCGACGTTGATCCCTACACGCAGGTCCTTGCGTTTCAGGGCGGATTGACGAAGGTACACGGGCTGTTATCGAACAGTCCTGCGATCGATCAGGGTGATAACCTGCTGGCGGTGGATCCATTCGGCTACAGCCTGGCGTCGGACCAGCGTTGTTTTGATCGTTATGTAAACGGGATCACGGATATCGGGTCATTCGAATACGGTGCTACGGAGCTTGATCCGCCACTGGTATGGCCAACGCCGCCTGCTGCGCCGACCAATCTGACGGCGAGCACGACAAATGGTACGCAGATCACATTGAACTGGGATGACATGTCATCGAATGAAGGTCAGTTCATCATTCTGCAGAAGGATCCGATCGACAGCGAATATCATGAAATCGCGACAACGGGCGAGAACAGCACGGCGTATCTGGTGACGGGTCTTGCGCCGAACCAGACGTATACCTTCAAGCTTTACGCGATGAATCTCGGTGGTTATTCGACATCGAGCAATACGGCGTCAGCGTATGTCTATACGCCATATGATTACGTGGTTGATGACGCGGACGCATCGATCCTGTATTCGGGCACATGGGTTGCTCAGGAGGCAGCGGACGGTCGCATCGAGCGGACGACCCATGAAACGGAAGAGGTGAATGCTTATGCCGAGTTCACGTTCACCGGCTCATCGGTGAGCCTGATCGGAGAGAAGCAGCCCTGGGGCGGTACGGCGAAGGTTTATCTCGACGGCATGCTTCAGGAAGTGGTTGATTATTATTCATCGAGTTCGAATCAGTACCAGCAATTGATCTACCAGAGCGACCCGTTGTCGTACGGTACGCATACGATCAAGGTCGTGAAAGCGACGGGCAGTTGGATATACGTCGATGCCTTCCGATATACCGCACATGGTCCCGGCATGATATCGGGTAGTGTATTCGGCAGTCCGCCCGCGGGCGGCGATCCGTCGTACGATGCATCGAAGGCATTTGACGGTGATATCAACACGTATTTTCAGAGTGAATCGCCGAACGGCGGATACGCGGGTCTGGACACGGGCATTGGCGAATCGTACCGCGTTGCGTCGATCTGCTTCCACGCCCGTATCGGATACAGTGCGAGGCTGATGGGGGGTCGATTCCAGGGTTCGAATGAAAGTGAAACGAGCGGATACGTTGATTTGTATACGATCGTGGATACACCGGAACCTGGCCGGCATGAAGTGATGATCAATGATCCGACGGGCTACCGTTATCTACGTTATCTGGGTCCGGACGGTTCCTACGGTAACATTGCGGAAGTCGAGTTTTACGGTTACCCGGTGATTACAACCGAGACGGCGCCTTGTGCTCCGACGGACCTTACGGCGGCGGCGGTTTCGACGGATCAGATCAATCTGAGCTGGTCGGATCATGCCGAGAACGAATCGGGTTACATACTCGAGCGTAAGAGCGGGACAACGCCGTATATGGTTCTTACGGTTCGCGGCCCCGACACGGAGTCGTACAGTGATATGAATCTGACATCGAACACGGTGTATACGTACCGTATTCGGTCGTATAACGATTGGGGCGAATCGCATTATGCCGGCCCGGTGAGTGCGGGCACCTGGTTGGATTCACCGCCGCCAGCTCCGACGCAACTTACCGCCACAGCGGGCAGCGACCGGATCGAGCTATCGTGGTCACCCGCGGGGCCGGTGGATCCTGCGGTATTGTATTATGTGGTTTACCGTTCGGAGACATCGGGCGGGCCCTACGAGCGTGTGTCGGTCGCCTTCGGTGGTACTCAGATCAGTGATACGACGGTGTATCGTGACACGACCTACTATTACGTGGTAACGTCCATGAACACGCTGGCGAGCGAGTCGGTATATTCGGAAGAGGTATTCGCAGCACTTGCCGGCGGTGCTGTACCGAACGGTCCGAGTGAGCTTTCGGGAACGGCGTTATCCCTTCACGAGATCGATCTGTTGTGGGAGGACAATTCGCTAAACGAAGACGGATTTATTATCGAGCGAGGCCTGAACCGTGAGACTTTCAGTGTCATCGCGGACCTGCCTGCGAACAGTTCGCATTACGTGGATGGGGGTTTATCGGCTGGTACGTCATATACGTATCGCGTTCAGGCGTACAATGCATCGGGCAGTTCGCTGTATTCGAATCGTGCCACGATCAGCACGATCACGCCGCCGGCGCCTTCTGCGCCGACGGGTTTATCGGCGACGACGGGAGCTCGGGTAATTCATTTGAGTTGGGACGCGAACATGGAGACCGATCCGCCGATCGAACACTATGCGATTTATCGCAGTATACAATCGGGTCTGGGCTATACGCTTCTGACGACGGTGCCAGTTCCCGAGTTGACGTACTCGGACACGAGTCTGACATCGGGGATGACGTACTATTATACGATACGCGCGGTTGACAGTTTCCCGCACGACTCGATGTATTCGAACGAAGTATATGCAACGCCGGCCTATCCGCCGCTCGAGCCAAGCGACCTGTCGGCGGTAACGTCGAGTTACGACCGTATCGACCTGAGCTGGCAGGACAATGCAGATAATGAAGCGGGCATTCGTATTGAACGCCGTGTGGGTATGAATTCCTATGAAACAGTGGCTGATCTACCTGCGGACAGTATCAGCTACAGTGACACGGGACTATCTGGAAGTACGGAATACACGTATCGGGTATCGGCTTATAACACCGACGGCACATCGCCGTACAGTAATGAATCATCCGCGACGACGCTGCCTGCCCCGGTTCCGGCCTCGCCATCGGGTTTATCCGCATGGGCTGTGAGTTATTCGTCGATCGGCCTGAGCTGGACGGACAATGCGACCGACGAAGACGGATTCAGGTTGGAGCGTAAGACGTCAGTCGAACCCTTCACGGTGATTGCTGATACCGGCGTAGATATCGTATCGTACACGGATACGGGGCTTTTATGTGAGACGACCTATACCTACCGTTTGGTGGCGTACAACAGTTACGGCGATTCTGAGTACAGCAATGACGCCGGGGCCACGACACTGCCGCTGCCTGTCCCTGCCTCGCCTTCGAACCTGACCGCGACAGCGGCCGGGCCGGATCAAATCGATCTGTCGTGGATCGACCATGCGGAGGATGAGGATGGTTTACGTATTGAACGGAGTGAGGACGGGGTGGTCTATTCGTTACTGACCGAATTACCTTCGGATAGTGCAAGTTACAGTGACACCGGTCTTTCGTATGCGACGCATTACACGTATCGTGTTGCTGCTTATAACGGGTACGGTTCATCGGGTTACAGTAACGAGGCCGGGGCCACGACGTTACCGCCGGTGCTTGCATCGCCGACAGATCTTTCCGCGTCGGCGGTGGGCAATCATCAGATCGATCTGAGCTGGACGGATAATACTGACAACGAGGAGGGTTTTCGTATTGAGCGTCGTTTGGAAGGCGGTGTATTCGAGCCGGTGGCGATGACGGCCGCGAATACGGTCAGTTACAGTGACACGGAATTGAACCACGGGACGCTCTACTGTTACCGGGTACTGGCTTATCTGGATGTCTATGAATCGGGCTACAGTTCGGAGTCCTGCGCTTCGACGACATCGGTTGTCTTCAGCACGACGGTGGACGACAGCGATACGGCGATAACATACACGGGCGTATGGGATGCCCGCACTGGCATCAGCGGCCGCTACAACGAGACGACACACGAGAGTGATGAAGTTGGTGCAGAAGCGGTGATGACTTTCACGGGATTCGAGCTCGCGATCATTGCCGAGTGCCAGCCCTGGGGCGGTGAAGCGGAGGTGTATATCGACGATGAGCTTGAAGCGACAGCGAGTTTCTATTCTGCGGCGCCGGACCAGTTACAGCAGACGATCACGACGATCAGCGGCCTGAGCAACGGGTCACATACGATCCGTATCCGTAAGGTTTCAGGCGGCTGGATATATCTCGATGCCCTTGAGTATTCGCGTTATTAGGTAAGCGTCCGGCCAACCCATCTTCCCACAAGCCCGGCAGGCGCAATAATGCC
>CAYRND010000155.1:0-8441 GCA_964425365.1 uncultured Phycisphaeraceae bacterium | reverse complement strand
GTTATCGGCTTGCCCCGGTGGTAAACTTGAGCTTTTATAGCGCTGTAGTGCTAACGACATCGGCCGGCCCTCGATGGAACGTACGGGAAAACACTTATTGAATGATTTTGTTTCGTTGTTCTCTGATCTTACGAGATCGCTATGGCCTCGGGCTCGGGGTGTCATTACAATCCGCATGAGATCATGGCCGAGAAGAATAACATGCCGAGTATCCGCCGGCCGACGGTACTGCTTACACACAGTCTGCTGCTTGGCCAGCGACTGGTGATCAACGGTTACATCCGATACCTTGTTGCGGGAACGATCGCCATCGGCGCCCTGTTCGCCCATTTTATTCTCGGGATCAGGGACCTTCAGGTCGGCGCCTTCATCATTACGGCGGGCCTGATCGCCATATACAACGTGATTGTTCTGCACCTGGTCCGGCCGTACCGCGGCCGGCAGCATGCCACACGTGCTTACCGTTTCCTGGTGATCATGCTCCATCTGACGGTAACGCTGGACTACCTGTCGCTGACGTTCTTCATCTACCTCGTCGGCGGCGCTCGTTCGCCGTTCGTGGCGTTTTACCTTCTCCATCTGGTACTGAGCGGTGTGATGATGTCGGAACGTGCGGCGTGCACGCACAGTTTTCTGGCATATACCATGCTCGCGGTACTGGCGATTCTGGAATGGCTGAATATGATCAAGCCGAATTTGCCGCTGGGTATGGTATATTCTCAGAATCCGCTGACCGGGCGGTATATCCTTGTCATGCTGGGCGTTTACGCCGTTCTTTTCGCACTGACGACATACCTGCTGACGTCACTGTCACAACTGATCCGAGCGGGCGAACGTGACCTGCGAGCGGTGAATGAACAACTCCAGCAGCTTTCACAGCACCGGCGCGATTTCCTCCACGTCGCGATGCACAACCTCAAATCACCCGTCGCAGCGGTCATCATGATGCTCAGTAACCTGCGGGACGGACTCGGCGGACCCATGACCGACCAGCAGAAGGACTGGATCAACCGGTCGCTGCTACGTCTTCGCGGTTCGACGGACTTCCTGAACGACCTCCAGATGCTGGCCACGATCGAGTCGGGCAACCTCGACAGCCAGGCCGAACCCGTCGACCTGCGTGTTATGCTCAATGAGCTGATCGACCAGAACCGGGACCTGGCAGAGAACCACGGACATGAACTGTCTTTGGATATCCCCGATCAGTTGCCGACAATCACCGGCATATCCCGGCTACTGCGTGAGGCGATCGTCAACTACATCACAAACGCAATCAAATACACACCCGACGGCGGGCATATCACGGTCCGTGCCATGGTCGAATCCGGCAGAATCCATATCGAAGTCCAGGACAGCGGCGTCGGCATCACGCCGGCAGATCAGAAGAAGCTGTTCAACGACTTTGTACGACTGAAACACAAGGATACCGCCGTTGCCAACGTGCCCGGTGCAGGCCTGGGGCTGTCGATCGTCAAACGTATCGTGGAATATCACAATGGATCAGTCTACATCCACAGCCGCCCGAATGAAGGCTCCACATTCGGCATGACACTCCCGAGGGGGTTATGATTCGAAGTGTCTGCCCCACAATACATGCAGGCGTTGCACTTCATGTCGGTCGATTTTTGATTTATCCGACCATATGCCGAGTGCCAGCGCATGATGGGCGGGGCTGGGTTGCGATTCGAGTATGGATAGATCTTCGAGAGCCGCCTTCATGAGTTTGATATTGTTTTCGGTGGCTTTTTGAAGGTTGCCGATGATTTCCTTGAGCAGTTCATGCTGAGTTACGTTCGGGTCATGCGGGCGCCAGCAGTCGTAATCGGTGGGCATGGCGATCATGGCATATGCGATTTCGGCCTCGCGAGCGAGTTTCGCTTCGGGCATGACGGTCATTCCGATGAGGTCACCGCCCCACTGCCTGTGCAGGTTGGACTCTGCCTTTGTCGAAAAGGCGGGCCCTTCCATGCAGACATAGGTACCTCGCTGGTGAACGTTGATCCCGTGGAGCCGTTGTGCGGCAGTGATCAGCCACCGCCTCATGACGGGGCAGAAGGGTTCTGAAAATTCGACGTGAACGGCGGCGTGTTCGTAGAACGTATGAGCCCGCCTGCTGGTTTTATCGATCAACTGGTCGACGATCACCAGGTCGCCCGGGACGACATCCTCACGCAATGAACCGGTGGCTCCACTGGCAAGGATATGCGTCACCCCCAGCGATTTCATGGCGTAGATATTCGCGCGATACGGTACGGCCGAGGGATTGAGCACATGGCCGTCGCCGTGGCGTTGAAGGATGACCACGGGAACGTCCCCCCATCGGGTCTGTCGCAGGGGTGCACTGGTCGGTCCGAAGGGTGTTTCGATATCGACCCATTCGCCCTGTTCCATATCGAGTTTTTCGCCCAGTCCCGAGCCGCCGATGATGCCGATTCTGACTGTTGTCTGATTCATGTCCGCCATGATAACGTGTTCGCCGACCCTGCCCAGCGGTTGAATTCGGCATGTCCGATTGATTTGGATTATGATATGTTCTGAATCAAGGTGCCTGCCCCTGAATGATTCGCATCGTTGAAAGAAAGGACTTTTGTGGATACCCAGTCATTTCGCAACCTGGCACTGGCGGAGATGGACTCGGTCTACCGCATGGCGATGCATCTTGCCCGCCACCCGGACGACGCGGCGGACCTGGTACAGGAGACTTATCTCAAGGCTTTGAAGTCTGAAAAACTGTTTGAACTGCGTGAACAGGGGATTCGGCCCTGGCTGTTCAAAATACTACATAACAATTTCTACACCCGTCTGAGCAAACAGAAGCGTGAGCCGACCATCGCCGATGACCTTGAGCCGCAATCGGTGGACAGCGAGCAGGACAGTCCGCCCCCGGCGTGGGACCTGGAGCACCTGGACTGGGAACAGGTGGACGACCGGCTGAAACACGCGATCGAGGACCTGCCGGACCATTATCGCGAGGTGCTGCTGCTCTGGGCGGTCGAGGGTATGAAATACCGTGAAATTGCAGAGGTGATCGAAGTACCGCTGGGGACGGTGATGAGCAGGCTGTACCGAGCCCGAGCCATACTGTCAGAACAGCTCGCGGAATTAGCATCCGAGAAGGGGATCAATATCGACGATTCCGTGTTAGAGAAATGATCGGCGTCAGAATTTTTTTGTTTCAGGCTGCAGAATCATGGAAAAAATCGACTCGCTACTCGGTTATGCAGACAGAGTCACCGAAGGGTACACCCCTGAGGGACAGACAGCTCAATATGAGCAAATGGGGTGGTCAACGGGGCACGGTTCTTCAAACTGACTGGCAGGGAACTATCCTATGAGCGACGAATTGAACAGACTGAACCAAGGTGAACGGATAGCAGCCTACACAGACGGCGAGTTGTCACCTGAACAAAGTATGCATCTGATGAAGGAGCTTGCCGGCGACCCGAACGGTGCCGGTCGGATCATGCACCAGCACCAGCTCAAGCAGTCCGTAGCAAAGGTCATGATCGCCTCCTCGATTGAAGCTCCTGCGGATTTACGTGCGAAAATCACCGTCATGGCGGAGACTCTCCCGTCGAGCATGCCGGAACAAACCATCGAAGATGAACGTGTGAATTCACATCGTCCGGATGTTATAGCCCGAATCGGCAGGTGGATGCCGGCGGCCGTCGCCGCGGTCCTCTTTATCGGCGCCGCTACGCTTTACACGCAGATGATGGTGATTCATCCGAATGAACACGTTACCGCCAACGTAATGACAGCGAGCCTTGTCGAACGATTCCGCTCTCGCCACATGGAATGTTGTAAAGACCCGGAAAAGATGATGCAGCAGTTCCATTCACCCACCGATATTGAATCATTACCGGGTGCGCTCGAGGATTATTTCGGCCAACCTTTGAAAGATACTCCCCCGCTCGATCTTGAAGTGATGGGCTACCAGTTCGCCAAAGCCGGCAACTGCCTGATCCCCGGCATGGAAGCGGTCCATATGATCTACAAGCCGAAGCCTGAAACGTCTTACCAGGGTTCAATCAGTCTGTGGATCCGGCCGAATGACGGGTCACTTGAACTTGCGGAGGGCAAGCTTTATACCGCCAGAGGCCTGGATGAAACCCGCCCGCTCCTGATGTGGCAGACGGGAGGTGTGGTGTACTACCTGATCGGCGACTCGATGACTACCGTGCGTCAGGCGGCGAATATTCTTGCGTCGGACCGCGGGTGAATACATCTGCTTTATCATTTCATGCGGCACGTCTGACACGATGCACTTCGCTTTTGAGCATTCCCAGACCAATTGCAGTAGTCGGTTGTTAATCAAAACAGGTTTGTGATACGCATTCTTAATTGATATTGCGTGCGAATCGATATAGACCGTTTCGGGACTTGAAAACATGCGGCATATGTGTGAGTGGCCATGTCAATTCACAGGCAAGCACGGGATCCGTTTCATCTATGATAACGAAGCGAATATCAAACACGGGCAATCCCGATGAATCGGGATTGCCCATGCCACCGGGAAAGAAGTCATTTCTCAATGACGCTCGTATAATAAGCCATCTGCGTAAATTGCCTTGTTAACAGGCATCACAATCATACTACCTGTCGGGCAATTGAGGTGTTCGGCAATAACGGGGCATTTGGCTTTCAGGAGGAAATAGATCATTTTGTTTTCGATATCACTGAGTGATTCGTAATTGCCCTGTCCTTTTGCGATGACAAGGTCGGCGTTGTTGAACTTGTCAATAAACGCATCGCTGCATTCATGCATGAGGGTTCCCGGCGCATCCGAGCCGTTATCGATTACCGGGCATAAAGCAGTAATCCCCGCGAGTTCGGCGTCGGCCGTCGTGGCGTCGTTGATAACGGGTTTGCCGCGGACGGCGACGGTCAGACGATCGCAGGGCAGTTGCTCGATGAGCAGACGATCGAAGACGATTTCGCCGGTATTATCGGCGAGGTAAAGAATGTCGTGTGCATGTGCGACCGCCTGCTTGAACTGATCGATTTCACCGGTAACGGGCTCATGCATCATGGTATCGATAAGCTGGCGTAAATGCGTTTCGCTGAATCCGGTACTGGAATAGGCCCCGAAATCTATACTGTTCCCGGTAATGGCGATACGAACGGCTGCATCGAACGGATCGGCCGCCGCTTTGACACGTTCTTCGACCTGGGGATAGAGACTCAGTGCAAACTGGTTATATCGTGATTTGATCGAGGCGTAGGGATCGTCACAATCAGCGATCCGCCTGACCAGTCGGTGGATCGCCTGCCCCATGACCACCGGGGACTGGTTCATATCCATTTCCGCGGCCAGCCGACAGACCTGCCGGATGATCTTCTCATGCATGCCAGGATCGTCACTGACCAGCCGTGCCGCATCGAGTGCCTGACGTGAGAAACAGGGGAAACAATCGAGAGAGCTTTTCATTCACACCGTCCTGTCAAAGGATAAGGCTGCTTTTTATTCAGCCTATAAACTGTCGGATTCAACGCGATTCTAACGTAGAAATTGCTTGACTTCCTGTGCGGATATCCGATATATTTAGACGCCTATGCAGTGCAATCTGCACAATTTGTCGATATGGACGATCATGGCGGCAGTCGCCGCACATGACGTCGCTGTTAGCTGAGCGGAGGACCCGCAAATACCAGGTTATCGACAAAGCGCAATCACACATCCACTTACGTTGAATCGTCAATAAGCAGTATGAAGCCGCCGGATTATCCGGGCAGCAGCGATATGAGGCAGTGCTTCAGAAACAGGTATAGACACAGGGAAAACAGACCATGCCAAGAAGTAAAGTATTAAACACCCGTGAGTTGTATCGGATCGAGCACGGCAAGCCGACGAAGAAATACGACGGCATGACCGGAGCCAGGATATTCCATGAGATGATGCAGGAGCACCAGGTCGATGTGATGTTCGGCTACCCCGGGGGCGCGATTCTGCCGGTGTTCGACGCCATTTATGAATCACCTCACTTCAAGTTCATCCTGTCGCGTCATGAACAGGGCGCCGGCCACATGGCGGAGGGCTATGCCCGCGTCACTGGTAAACCCGGCGTGGTGCTGGTCACCTCCGGCCCCGGCGCCACGAACACGATCACTCCGTTGCAGGACGCCTTGATGGACGGTACGCCCATGATTGTTTTCTGTGGCCAGGTAGCGACAAGTGCGATCGGAACCGACGCATTTCAGGAGGCTGATGTAACGGGTATCACCCGGCCGTGCACGAAGTGGAACGTGCTGGTCAAGGATGTACGTGATCTACCGAAAGCGATCAACAAGGCGTTCTACATAGCCAATACCGGTCGAAAGGGTCCGGTGGTGGTCGATCTGCCGAAGGATGTGACCGCTTCAACGCTGCATGGCGCCGTTTATGACGAGCTCTACCTTCCGGGCTACCAGGTCCGTGAGCAAGGGACATCGAGTGAAATCGACCGCGTTGCCGAGATGATCAACCAATCGGAGCGGCCGGTCTTCTACGTAGGCCAGGGTGTAATTCTCTCGGAAGCGACTGAACTCATACGTGAATGCGCGGCGAAGGCGAATATCCCGGTGACAACCACGATACACGGCCTTGGCGCATTTGATGAACAGTCACCGCTGGCGTTGCACATGGTGGGCATGCACGGCTCGGCGTATGCCAACTGGGCGATGCGTGATGCCGATTGCATCATTGCCGTGGGTGCGCGTTTCGATGACCGTGTAACCGGCAAGTTGAGCGCGTTCGCACCCGGCGCCCGTCGTGCCGAACGTGCGGGCAGGGGCGGTATCATCCATTTCGATATTGCGCCGGAGAACATCAACAAGGCGATCCCCGTCACGATCGGTATCGAAGGTGACGCCAGGAAGAATCTCGAACTGTTACTACCTCTATTGGAATACCGCGAACGGGCGAGGTGGCATGAACAGATTCAGTTGTGGAAGCGGGATTATCCATTCGCCTACCAGGACGACGACCGTGAATTCCACATCAAGCCGCAGGCCGTTCTTGAAGAACTGTATCGTCAGACCGGTGGTGAAGCGATCATCACGACGGGCGTCGGCCAGCACCAGATGTGGGCGGCACAGTACTACCAGTACAAGTACCCGCGTCAGTTCGTGACTTCGGGCGGACTCGCCCCGATGGGGTTCGGCGTACCGGCGTCCATCGGCGCGAAGGTCGGCCGACCCGAACGCGAGGTGATCAACATCGACGGCGACGGCTCGTTCACGATGACAGGTATTGAAATGGCCACCGCCGCGGAATACCACATCGCCGCGAAAACGATCATTTTCAATAACGAGTACCAGGGCATGGTGAAGCAGTGGCAGGACCTGTTTTACGGCGGGCGGTACAGTCACACGAAAATGACGAACGTCGATTTCGTGAAGCTCGTGGAGGCGATGGGCTGCCGCGGCCTGCGTTGCACGAAGAAAGCCGACCTTGCCGGTTCGATCGCCACACTGCTGGAGCATGACGGCCCGGCGGTGCTCGAGTGCATGGTTGAAAAACATGAACACGTATACCCCATGATGCCGGCGGGTAAAACCGCTGATGATATGGTGCTCGGCCCGATGTTCGACAAAAAATAGGTAAAAATCCGGCTTTTTGACGGATATAATCAGATTTCGATTTGCATTCTCGCCCAGGTTGCCAACAATGCAGGTAGAGAAACGGATGAATCCTTCAACCATGGGAGCAGATCATGCAAATTGAAAAGGACCGGATCGTATCCATCGGCTACAAACTGACTGACGATAACGGCAAACTGATCGAGCAGTCGTCCGAGGGAAAAGGGCTGAACTATCTGCATGGTTCAGGTAATATCATCCCCGGCCTCGAACGAGAACTGGAAGGTCGCAAACAGGGCGAGGAGTTGTCCGTTACGATCCCGCCGGACCAGGCCTACGGGCAGCGTAATGACGAACTGGTACAACAGGTGCCTCGCAGTGCGTTCGACAGTCTTGATAAACTGGATATCGGTATGCGTGTGCAGGCTCAGGACTCCAACGGGCGCGTCATCACACTCAAGGTTGTCGATATCCAGAACGACCAGGTGACAGTTGACGGCAACCATCCTCTGGCGGGTCAGAACCTCCATTTCGATATCAGAGTCCTCGACGTTCGCGAAGCGACTTCGGAGGAGATCGATCACGGGCATCCCCACGCCTGAATGATAAAAGCATTTTACATTTATCAACTCGTGCAGCATGGATGGCAGGGTCATCAGCGAAGTATTGCCATCGCATCTGGTTATTCGATTGAGGGACGAGAGTCCGGCAGCGAAGTTGCGCGGACCTACGTTTGAGAACTAACTGAAATGCCTATTATTTTCGCGTTTCAGCACGGGCAAGCCCGATATATCGGGGATGAATCGGGATTGCCCATGCCGCCTATATGGCATAGGTGTTAAGCTAAGTGCCCCATTCTTCAACCTCTTCCAGCACGTATT
>CAYRND010000154.1:0-8552 GCA_964425365.1 uncultured Phycisphaeraceae bacterium | reverse complement strand
GGGGGGTGGGGGTAGGTGCGAAAATCGATTACCGAATTCCGACCCCGAATTCTGACTTCGGTTCCTGATACTGATACTGAATACCGCGCTATCAACCTGGTTGTCGCCTTCCACCTCACGGCATTATTATAGAAATTGAAGGTAATACAGAGGTTATTAGCAGAATGTCGAACATGAGCAGGTGCAAGGACCTGTTGTTTGCGCACCTCGCTGATTCTTGTGTTCGTATAACCGGGAGTTTGGCAAGCACTCTTTTTGCGGCAGTGGAAAGCAGAGCGGATGAAACAGGTTATGTGATGGGCATGTGGCGGACGGCTGCCGGCATAAGATATGCCTCTTTTATCTATAAGCATGTGGCTGTTTCACGTGAAACATCTTGCCAATATTCTGTTTCTTTGTAAACTGCCCATATTGACATTCTCTTTGAAAGTCTCAGGAGCACAACTATGAGCGCAAGTAAAAAACGTACACCTCGGTTGGGTAGAGGGCTGAGCAGTCTGATGGCTCATCCTGTTTCCATTGATGTCGAGCCTGAGGTGAGCAAAGAGTTATCTGACAATCGATATCAACCCGATGGAACTCATCCGGAAACACGTGCTGTTTCTGATGAAAAGTCGGTAGAGACGGAACGTCAACAGGATCACACTTTGAAACATGAGGAAATCAGTAGGTTGGGATCGCCTGATGCGGAGCATCCGCCTGAAAGTGAGTTGCATCGCCTGCATGTTAAATCCATCCAGGTCAACCCTTATCAACCAAGACAGTCCATCAACCACGAGAGCCTGAAGTCCCTGGCAGAGTCCATTCGATCGGAGGGAATGATGCAGCCGATCGTGGTCCGGCCTTTGAGAAAGTTACGGGAAGATATTGGTAGGCCCGATAATAACAGCGATGCCAGTACTGATATCGCCGACCCGGAAATAGTGGGGGGAGGGTACCAGCTTGTGGCAGGGGAGCGGCGGTGGCGGGCGGCACAGATCGCTGGTCTCGAATATGTGCCTGCGTTTGTGCGGCAACTGGATGACCGGCAGACTGCGGAATGGGCACTGATCGAAAACCTGCAACGGGAGGATCTCAATCCCATCGAAAGGGCGGAAGCATTTCACCAATTGGCAGATCAGTTCAACCTGTCACATGACCAGATCGCCCGACGCGTGGGACTGGATCGATCTACAGTTACTAACCTATTGAGGTTGCTGAACTTAGCGGATTCTGTCCGTCAGCTCGTTGCCGAAAACCTGCTCTCGATGGGACATGCCCGGGCACTGGCGGGACTGACCGACCTGAATCAACAGCAGTATCTTGCTGAAAAGGCGATCAGAAAAGGGCTTTCCGTCAGAGCGCTCGAGGCGGAAGTCAGAAAGATCAGCAGGCAAGTAAGTCCCGATAGTGAGCTTGACAAGTCGACGCCGAACAAACCGGCCAAATCCGTCTACCTGGCAGATCTTGAGCAGCAGATCGCCCAGCAGCTTGGTACACGCGTCAAAATCCGGGCAGGCCGAAAGAAAGGCTCCGGCTCCATGACCATTGACTTCTATTCTCTCGATCAGTTTGACAGTCTCATTGCGAGGCTGGGTGTTGAGATGGAGTAGGTTTCCATCAATTCAGAAAGGCAGCGCACCATCGTCCTCGGAATCGAAGGGGTCATCCGGCAAGTGGCGATGATGGATGCGGATGAGTTTCGCCAGTGCTTCGCCCATCAGCGGCCCAACAGCCGAGCAGGTATCCAGTGCAACGCTGTCGAAGCCGTTCTGGCTGTCGCGGAACAGGGTGATGATCGCCAGTGCTTCGCCTTTGCTGTGGCAGCCGAAGGCGACCAGCTCGCAACCTGAGAGTCCCATGGTTTCCGGGCCGATCCACTGCTGCATATCCAGATCGTTACCGGCATGCATCAGATCGTCATAATCGGCAATTCGTGGAGCCAGGACATCGGCCAGATGCTGGAGCAGCATGTCAGCGGACTCGGGGGTACGATCGAAATTCACGTAGCCGCCCAGGCTGAACTCGTCCATGCTGGAGGGCAGGAAAATCGCCGCGTTACACGGGCCGGCCTTTTGGATCAGGTATTCCAGTGTCTTGCGGAGCAGTTGTTCGAGGTCCAGCTCGTCACGGATGATCGCGCCGTATTCCGTACTCTGGACCATATGCTGCATCTGGCAGGCCAGTTCCTGGTAGGCCGTGACGAGGTCATTACAGAGGATATCGACCTGTTTACTTACATCGATCCGTGCCTGGTTGAGCTTTTTGCACAGCCGCTGCAGGCGTCTGATACGCTGGGCCTGCTCTTTGGTCTGCTTCTGCTTGTTGAGCACCTTATGCACGCGTTCATTGATTTCGCCGAGGTTCAGCGGTTTGAGAATCAGGTCTGACGCTCCGGCCCGGATGGCCAGGATGGCGGTTTCAAGCGACGGTTTTTCCGTAAGCATGATGGTTTGTGTGATCCGTTTGGACCGTCCCAGTTCATCGGCCAGATCCAGTCCATTGCCGTCCGGCAGTTGCAGGTCTATCACCGCCAGATCGATAACGGCGTCGGCCAGCATTTTTCTCGCCTCGGACAACGTTCTGGCATGCATGATAGTCATCGGGCTGGTCCGGTTACTGCAGCGTTCCAGAATCGATCGGAACTGGGTATCCCCGTCCACGACCAGCACTCTGAAAGGACTGGTTTGGCCTTTTTGCTTCCGCCCGCTCGGTGTGGCTAGCTTTGATTTGCGTGGCACATCATTCTCCCGCTAAACCCTGTGAGCCGCTCCCTTTGCCTGATAGGTAGCATGTCGTTCCTGCTGCTATATCGTCTGATTGTTTTCACGAATCGAGCGGTAAACTCAAAGTGACGGTGGTTCCCTCTCCGGTTGTACTACGTAGATCGAGTGTACCGCCGTGCGCGGCTACAAGTTGCTGTGCGCGTGGCAATCCCATCCCCACCTGCCGGCCTGCGGGTTTGGCACTGAAGAAGGGATCCAGTGCGTGATCCAGCGTATGCCGGTCCATTCCGTCACCATCGTCAACAACCTGGATGATCACACCTCTTGCACCGGGTTCCTGCTGGACGACGACGTTTATCGGATGTTTCGGGTTGGCCTGCAGAGCGTTGAGCAGCAGTTCGGTCACCGCCCGTTCGATGTGATCCGGCTGAATATGAACGTCCGGAATGGTTCCCTTGATTTTCAGCATGACATCGTAACTCTTCCGCTTGCTGGAAGGGTGCTCGGCGCGGAATTTTGAGATGGTCTGTTCCATCAGTGATCCGAGGTTGGTCCGTTTGCGTTCAGGTCGCGGCGGATCGGCGAACATGTGCAGACAGGTGATCAGATCGCTGAGCCGGTGCGATTCCTGGTAAATTGTTTCGGCGGCCTTCTGTTCCTTCGAGTTGGCGGGCAGTGTCATACTGAGCAGTTGGCTTCTTCCTGATATCACGGCCAGTGGATTATTCATTTCATGGGCTGCGCCGGCGGCCATTTCACCCAGCCGAGCCATGGACTCCTGTCGCAGGAGTCGGTCTTGTGCCTCGGCCAGTGCGGAGTTGGCTTCCGTGAGTTGTTCGCTCAATCGTCTGGCGCCGTCGTGTTGTGACGACGAGGCAATTGCGGCGCCCCAACTGTTCACCAGCGGTGCCAGGTGGTTCCAGCCGGGCAGGTTAGTCCGATCGTGTAACAGCACCGCCACGGTACCCCAGCCGCAACTGAGCGGCAGCAGGCGAACATGTCGCAGGTCCTGCGCTTCGATCAGGTAATCTGCAATCCAGGGCAGCAGTCCCATCATGTTCAGGCCGACCGATTCGGTCACGTCGATTTTGGTGATATCCTCGGAATGCGGCGGTGCGGCGATATACTGGCTGTGTACCGGCCGGCCGTCCTGCGTGTACTGGCTGATCAGCCAGGTTTCATTGTCGCTGCTGGACGGTTCGGTCGGGTAGAGAACGCCATAGAAGCCGCGTCCGAATACGCTGCACGCCGATTCGACCACAGCATCGAGTACATCCTGAACCGTGCGTCCGGGGCAGGCACCGGCGTGGAAGCTCGATATGGTTTCGAGAATCCGTGCCTGGATGGCTGATGACCGGCTGCGACGTTCGAGTGTCTGGTTCAATCGCCCCAAAGCTTCGTTGGCATGTTGAATAGATCGCAGAAACAGCTCTCGTGAGGGTTCGTCATGCAGGCCTAGAGACTTACCGCGGATTTCCAACTCGTCGAACAGTTCCGAAGTCGCCTGTTCGACGACTTCCCGTTTCAATTCCAGCCTGGCGATCAGGTCATTGACGTCCTGTTTGAACAGGAAGTTGCCTGAATATCCGATATGCTGGCGGCGAACGATCAAATCGGAGAGACCGATCAGTCCGATCAGCCGCCGGTGTTCGAGTTTCGGCAGCGATTCGTAGCTTGATCCGTGCAACCAGATGCAGTCCTGTAGTCGGTGTGGCAGTTGCCACTGCTCGGCCAGGCGTTTGCCGGCGGTGTGGTGATCGATCCCGACGATCCGGCGTTCATATTCGGCGATATTGCCCTGGTTCAGGTCGGTCAGCTCGATAACGCGAGCGAAGCTTTTCGGCAGGACGTAATCCAGCGCCAATTTACCGATATCGTGTAGCAGGCCGCAGACGAACGCCTCCCCGGCGTCGAAGCCGGTGTCATTTGTATGCCGGTTGGCGATTGACTCTGCAACCACAGCGACAGCCAGGCTGTGTGTCCAGAACGCCAGCCTGTCGAACGGGTCCCCGGCGGGGCCGTCCTGATCATCCTGCGGCTCAAGCACATAAGGGTTATGTTTTTCCGTACGAATTACACGATGTTCCCGGCTGAGATTGTCGAAGAATTCGAAGACCTTGACGGAGAGTACGGCGTTTCGAATGGCGTTGAAACCGAGCAGTACCACGGCACGGTCCACAGTGAGGACATCGGCTCGCAGGCCCTTTTCCGCGGATCGGCAGAGTGAAAGGACCTTGGCGGTCAGCGAGGGGTCCGAGCTGACCAGTTGAATAACTTCACGAGCGTGGGCCTCGTCACTGGCGGTGAGGCTGAGCAGTCGGGTTGCGATAACAGGCAGCGTGGGCAGCGATTCGATCTGCCTGAGTATCAGTTCGATTCGACGTGGCTTGGATAACTCGCTGGCGACCATGGCTCAATCAATCGTTCAAGGTTCAAAGGTTGATATTCAAGGCTCCTTGACGATCGGATTCATCTTCAGGACGAACCCTGACGATATCGCTTTGAACCCTGGTGGCAGTTCACAATTCGAGCAGCGATCCGATTCGCTGCAGCAGTTTTTCGATATTGAACGGTTTTTTGACGAATTCGTCGGCCCCGGCCTTGAGCAGGTCGTCGATCTCTTCACGGTTGACCACACCCGAGACGATGATCACCTTCATTCCGGTCAGTTCGGGATTCCGCCTGATGGTCTCGCATACGACGTTGCCGTTGATATCGGGCAGCATGTAATCGAGTATCATCAGGTCAGGCCGGAACTGTTCGGTGAGCAGGCCGGCGTCGTAGCCGGTGGAGGCGGTTTTGACTTCCAGCCGCTCATCCCGGGTCAGGACATCGACAAACAGTTCGACAATCTGTTCGTCGTCATCGACCACGAGGATTTTCCGTTTACCCCGCTCGAACTGATCGGTGGGGATATCATTCTGCTTCATGAAGCGGATGAGTTCCTCGCGTGGGATACGCCTGAACCGGCTGCCGGGCACACGAAAGCCCTTGAGTCGTCCGCTGTCGAAGCAGCGTATGATGGTCTGTTGCGAGACTTTGCAGACTTCAGCCGCTTCGCCGGTGGTAAAAATCTGCTTGTTGACCAGATCGGTGGTGTCGTTGTTGCCGCTCATGGCATTTGCTCCAGGTTGGGCTGCGTTGTGGGGCTTGTTCAACTGTATTCCTCCCCTGCGCAATTTGCCCAGCTTTTCCACTTTTACATCGGGAAGTTTGAAAAGGAACTTAATGCTATGAAGTGAAGAGGATGGCGGGAATATCATAATCGGTCTTTGTTCGATGGGGCATGAGGCAAAATCGCCGTGTTATCCGGACGTTGCGATAGCGTGTGTCAGAATTGAAGGGATTGGGTCAGGAAAGTGTTTGAGAAAAGCGGGGAATGGTTATTTCAGTTCCACGGACCAATAGGCGTTGTCGAGGAACGCTCGCCAGTCTGCGTATTTGTTATTGCCGAGTCTCAGGTTGATCACGGGATTACGCTGAGGTTTGATCGGCTGACGGACAAGTTTCATATGGGCTTCGACGGGTGACTTACCGCCTTTTCGGGAGTTACAGTTGACGCAGCAGCAGACCAGGTTGCTCCATGAGCTTTCGCCGCCCTTACTGCGAGGGATAACATGGTCGAGGCTCAGTTCGGAAGTCGGATAGTGCCGGCCGCAGTACTGGCAGATATTACGATCACGGGCGAAGATATTTCTGCGGTTGAGTTTTACTTCCTGTCGTGGCAGCCGGTCATACCCGAGCAGTCGGATAACCTTGGGTACGGCGATATGCATTCTGACGGTGCGGACCCATTCATACTGGTTTGTATCGATACGGTTGAACTGGCCTCGGAACGTCGAGATATCGGCCCAGCTTTCAAAGTCGTAGCTGGTGAAAGAACCGTCATCGACGCGAATGACTTCTGCGATGTCGCGGAACAGGAGAGAAAAGGCCCGTTTGGCGTCAACGACACGAATAGCCGTCCATAATTTATTCAGGACGAGGACATGGCTGTTTAACGCTGCTCCTTTGACAATCATGTGTGTGCAACCTGTTACAGTGAACGGTGCTTACTCTCTCCTTTTTAATCCTATCGAACAAAAAGGCTGTTTGCAAAGTAAATATACTGTTAGCGTACATTAATATTCTGTAAAGCCGGAATAATCATGCATATTGATCTGAACTGAAAGGTCTTTACAGTCAGTCCAGTCAGCGATTGCGAGCCATTGGTCCTTTCGAGAATACCGGGCTGAAATTGATGATTGATAGTGTTTGATTTACAGGTGACCTGCGTGTACGCTTTCTATTCTCGGTTTGGCTCGGGCGAGTGCCAGAGCGGTCAATTGGGACGGGCTGTAAACCCGTTGGCGTTAGCCTACGTTGGTTCGAATCCAACCTCGCCCACTTGTGCTCCTCGGAGCAAAACGTATCACGCAGCCGACGGCCCGCCGACACCACGGCGGGCCGTCGGCGTTTTAGCCTGTATCCAAAGGGTCTCGCGAAGCCCGGTCACGTCGCTGACACCGAGTGTTTGGACGCGCCCCGCCCCCGGCCTCGCCCCGTCAAAACGCCCCGATGTGAGACAGGAAGATACGGAAAGGTCCACTCCTGACTTCCGAGTAGTCTGGAAAACCATTGTAAGTCCTTATTTGACAAGGAGAGGATTGCAGATTTGGGTGTCCCGCGGGCAAAATGGGCATAGGTTCGTCCGCAAGAAGCCCAACAAATCCGGGTCGGTCAGCGTTCAGGTCATCGACAAGTCCCACCAGTGGTATCAGGTCGTCCAGACCATTGGATCGGCTCGTGACCCTGACGAGATCAACCGTTTGGTGGCTTTAGGTGAGCAGTTCATCCGTCGGCAGTGTACGCAATACGCCCTGTTCCCGGAGGACCAGCGAGACAATGCCGCCGTTCTGGACTTTGTTGAGACTCTCGCCAACGCATCCATTCGTACTCTCGGTCCGGAACTCATCTTCGGCCCAGTTGACACGGTCATCGAAAACTATGGCCAGTTGTGGCACATCGAGAAAGCATTCCGCATCTCGAAGACCGATCTTCGCATCCGGCCGATATACCACCGTCGCCGTCGTCGTATCGAAGCTCATGTGCTCGTGGCATTCGTAGCGTACACGATCTATAAGGAACTTGAACGTCGTTTGCATGAAGCGGGAATGGCGATGAGTCCCAGACGCGTTGCAGAACTGACGCAGACAATGTACGAAATGGCTTTCAAGCTACCTGACAACCCCGCAATCCGCCGGGTTCTTCTCCGTATGAATGCCCAGCAGCAGCAGGTCTACGACCTGATCTATTGATCGGGTGTCCCAATTCGGAAGTCAGCAAGAAGCTCCTGTGCAGCGAGGGAGGCAGGCCGCTATATGGTCAGGGGCAGGCCCGGCTGGCGGAACTGGCGAAGCAGGCCGACGGCATCGGTTGGGGTACGGGGATTACGTGGTGGACGTTGTCGGCGAGATCGTCGCAGACAATGAGGATGAAGGCTGAGCGGCGGGGATGTGGCTGGTCGGTCACTCTCGAGGCAGGCCCGCGGGGCTACCGCACCAGCATCTCAATCTGTGGGCGCAGTTCCTCAACCACCATCTCGAACGGCGGCAGATCGGCCACCAGCGGCCCGAGCCAGTTCTCCCAGGTTCTCTCGACGTAGGCCAGCATGGTCGGCTCGAAGAAGGTCTCGGGCCCGTCGAATGCTACCTGGCGAATGGCGCACTTGGTCGTCAGGAACGTGCGGAAGTCGTCAAGACGCATCTCGTCGTGGTACGTTTGGAGCACGCGCCACAGGTCGTAGTAGTCGCGGGCCCGTGACCGGCTCCAGCCGCGATGTTCGAGTATCTCGGCGTGCTGGAGGAT